>NZ_JAZTXC010000019.1:0-15456 GCF_045636185.1 Methanobrevibacter sp.
AAACTTCTGCTTCAATTTCATTAACATCCTTATGAAGCTCCATAATCGCATTAATTTTTTTACATTCTTTTAAAATAGAATATCCCTCTTCAGTCAAGGTGGTTCCTCCACCGCCACCTTTACCTCCTTTAGTCGTATTAACAATTTTAACTTGTAAAGAAGATTCTATTTTTTCGATATAGTTCAGTGCAGTCCTATAAGAAATTCTAACTGCTTTAGCAGATTCCGTTAAAGAACCGGTATCTAAAATAGATTCTAGCAGTTGATATTTCTTGCTATCTAGCAGAAAAGAATTACCATCCACATTAATCTTATACTCAACACCTGCCTTTACATCAGTCATATTAATCCTCCAAAGATATATAACATTTGTAATTATATTGTTTATATAAAATAAGATTTACTATTACAATTAAATGATTTGTCATGAATTGTACTTAAATTCCCAATAGAATTGTGTTCAAAAAAGTTAAAAAGATTAAGATTATTTATTTCTAAATTCAAGTCTTTCAACAAAATTGAGAATCTTATTCGTAATGGTTGAAATAGGACCGAATTTTGAAGACAGCTCTCTAAGGGCTGCAATATCTTCTTTTGTGAAAAACCTCACGAATATCAATGCAAAGAAATAAACAATAATACATGCAAAAATTCCAGGGAATAACCAAAATGCATTTTTAGGAATGAATAATGCAAAAATACCCATAATAACTGAAGCTGCAAAAATCTTGATAACAGGCAGCTTTTGGAATTTTGCTTTAGTTAATTTAAATACGGCATAAAGTATAGGAACCATCATACCAAAGCATGCAAGAGTTGTAGCAAGAGCACCACCGGCAATTCCAATATAAGGAACTAAAACCCAACTTAAAGCAGCTGTTATAATAGAGCCTGCTATTAAAATGTACATTGGAATACGTGGATTACCAATACCCTGAACAATACTTGTGGAAATAGCAAATATTGAATAGAATGTCATACCAATACTTAAGATAGCCAATGCCATGGCACCGGCAACATATTCAGGTTGAGCGAAGTATAATACTCTTAGGGTCGGAGCTGCAAATAAAGCAAGCCCAACACACATAGGCACCACCAATAATAATGAATATTTATATGATTCATTGACATATTTCTGCAATGTTGGAATATCCTTTACTTTAAAAGCTTCAGATGAAGCGGGCAAAATTGTAGTAGCAACAGAAATTGAAATCATTAAAGGCAAACGTGCAATAGGATCAGCCGCAGCAAAAAAACCAACAGCATCCAAAGCCAAGAATTTACCCATAATAATAGTACAAATATTATAAATAAGCATTTCAGCAATAGCTGTTATAATTACTGGAATTGAAAATTTAACTAATGTTCCGGCAAGTTTTAACTCCTGTTTTTTTGTAAAAACAAAATCCGGACTAGCTTCAGGAATATATTCAGGCATGTAAACTTTAAAGATATAAACAGCAGCAAAAGCAGCCATTGAATAACCGATAACAGTACCCCAGAGTGCACCAACAGTAGAAAGTCCAATCAATACAAAAGCCGTTGCAAATAAAATCATGAAAAGCTGCTCAATAGCACGGGTATAGAGAATATACTCCATCTTATATACTCCCTGAAATGCTCCTCTAAATGCACCCAAAATTACACTAAAAGGAGTGATAAGTCCAACAATTTGTAATGGAACTAATGCAAGAGGCTTATGTAAAAAATCATAGGCTAAAACTGGAGCAACAACAAAAATCATTAAAACCCCTAAAAATAAACCTAAAAACACCATAATTTTTAAAGCTGTGTAAATGGTTTGTCGGGCCATATCCGAGTCATTGACTGCATTATACTCTGCAACATATTTTGCAATGGCTGGCGGAAGACCCCCTGCAGCCAAAGTTTGGAAAATACCTTGAAAAGGAAGAGTAAGACCTAAAACACCATACATGGTCGGTCCTAAAAGCATAGCCATTAAAAAACGATAAATATAACCCCCAATACGGAAGATTATATTACCAGCAAAAATTATTAAACTGCCTCTAATCAACTTATTTCCCATGAGTATAACCTAAATAAAAATTAGTTATTATTACTATAACTGTGATATAATATATAAATTTAATGTAAAATGGACCTAAATATATTTATTTAAAAATTTCTCAAATTCTATCAGAGTTCTATTTAAAGAGTCCATACCATAATCATCCTTTTTAATATCATCCAAACTATCATTTGACCAGAAGGAAGCACCCAAATTAGACCCGAATGGTCCTCCGCTAACCGGAATTATACCATGAATCATGAAGTATGTAATGTTTTTTAAATGAGCAAAATCTTGTCCGCCGGTTCTGTCACCCCCAACAGCAATGCTCATACCGATTTTTCCTCTTAAAAGGTTATAATCAATAGCTTCAAGAGCTCTTGTCCTGTCCATTATAGCTGCAAGGTTACTTGAAATACCTCCACTTTGAACGGGCGTGGCCAGGATAATGCCATCTGCATCTATCAAATTTTCATAAATCTCAGCCATATCATCTTCAATAATACATTTTTTGTTTTTTAAGCAATAATCACAATGCATACATGGTTTAATTGACTTTCCAATACATGAAAATAATTTAGTGTCAAAATCATTATTTTCCAGTTTTTCTAAGGCATTTTTAATAACATATTCAGTTGTACTGGCTCTAGGACTTCCACAAATTCCAAAAATTTTCATATTACCACCATTGATAATAGTTTATTTTATATTTGATAAAAAAGTTATCTTTTGATTAATTTAAAAAAAAATACATAATATTTATAATATCTTAATTCCATAACTTAATATAATTCTATTCAATTGGGGAGTAAATTATGAAAATAGGGCATGGTGTTGTAAAAAAATATTCTAGAGAATATCATAGAACTTTAAAAACTGGGGAAAAAAAGAAATATACAACCGAACAAATTCAAATTACAGTACCTAAAAATGAAGACATTTATTCTAATAAAGAAGAAGTGCTCATTATTCCTCAAGATGAAATTGAAACTTTTAATAATTTAGAAGAAGAATTACATTCAATTAGGGTAGCTAATTATTTATATGTGATGGAAGTGGAGAAATTGGAGCAATTACTTAAAGAGGGGAAGTCATCAGAATATGAAAAGATCATAGAAGATCTTAAACAAGAACTTCATTTAAAAGAAAATGAAATAAACAATTTAGAAGCAATAACAAAAGAAAAAGAAAATGACACATTAGCTATTCTAAAAGAAGAAAATGAATCTATAAGAACTAAACATTCCAGATTAATTGAAGAAAATGAAAATCTAAAAAATAAATATGTGAATATGAAAATTGAGAATGAAAATCTCAAAACAAAATATTCAAGCATTAAAGAAGAAAATAAAAACCTTAAAACCAAATGCTCTACTTTAAAAGAAGAACATGCTGAAATCAAAACCAGTTACAATAATGTTTCTACAAAATATGATCAGCTCAAACAAGAAAACCTCAATACTAAAACTTCATATGCAGAAATCTTTGAAGTTAATGAAAGTTTAGAAAAAGACTATGATGACTTGCGTCTTGATTATAATGATTTAGTTGACAAATATAATGATTTAGAAGAAGAGTTATATAAAATAAAAACCAGCAAAACTCGTGATGAATATATAGCAAGCAGAGTTAAGGAATTTATTTTGAATAAAGAGCTCTAAAATTGATAATCATCCTTAAATTCAGGATTCCATCTTTTTAATCCAGGTATAAAAGTAGTAGTGATACCTGTTGCAGTTGTTTCAGGTAATCTTGGATTTTTTTCCATCATCTCTTTTGATTTACGAACAATCATCTCAGTTAATGTTATATCCGGCTCTGTGTACTTGCCGTCTTGAAAACAATCCTTACAGAACTCAGGATTTAGGCTGCCATCCTCATTTGTTCCATAATCTTCTTTTACAATTGGCCTACCACATGAATTACAAAAACCCATAAAAATACCTCATTTTAAAAAAAAAGAAAATAGAATTAGAAATTAATCTAATCTACTTGTTCATCTTCATCCATTGCAAGTCTCATATTATCTGGGTCCGGTGGGAAATGCGCTAAGAAGTCTTGTGCGGATCTTCTGACATCCCTTGAACCAATAATGTATCTACCTGCAATAATAACATCAGCACCTTTGTCAATAGCTTCTTCAACATTTTCTGGAGTAATACCTCCAGCCACTGCTACAAGACCGCCACCAAGGATTTCTTTAATCTTTTTGATGTTACCCCATTCAGTCATTTCACTTATGTCTTCACCTTTTTCAGCTTTGTAAGTTTCAAGGTCAACATTTCTGTGTAATAATACTATATCAGGTTTTAAATCATCAGGCAATTCAGATAATTTGTTTTCAAAGTCTTTAACATTCATCATGTCCAAGATAGCATAGATACCTTGTTTCTGGGTTTCATGAATAGCTTTTTTAATTGATTCAATTGTACCGAGACCGGAAATTGCTACTGCATCAGCGGTTGCATCTGCAGCCATTTTAATTTCTACACGACCAACATCTAAAGTTTTTAAATCAGCAATAATGAATGCAGATGGGCGTAAAGCTCTGATATCTTCAACTACGCCAACACCGAATTTTTTAACAAGTGGTGTACCTGCTTCAACAAGCACTCTTTCTTTATCAGGTAAATCTTCAAGGATTCTTGCCATAGCTTCTTTACTGTCTAAGTCAAGTGCAACTTGTAAGTATGGTGGAGACCAAAGTTTTTGTACTCTGAATCCCATAATAGGGTGGGTTCCACGGTCTTTTTCTGCAAGTACTTTTTTGATTGAAGGATAACCTTCCATTGCTCTTCTGATAGCTAATTTTGTAGCTCCATAGTTGTATTGATAGATTTTTCTGTAATCTTCTGCAGATGGATCGATAAATACACTAACGTTAATTACAATATCTTCAACAATATCTTCTGGAATATATCCATCTTCTACTGCATCAGCCACTGCTCTTGCAACGGCAGTTTGTGCAGGTCCAAATATTTTACTAGCTGCATCTAAATCTCCAACAGTAACCTTAGGAATAATTAAAGTTGCAGGTTTTGTCATTAAGTTTGGTCTAATTACACTAGTTAATGGAGTGTGTCCGACTGAAAGATTGGATAATCCATTAGCGAAAGCTTGACCAACAGGACCGAATTTGTCACCAATCAATAAATCAATGTGTGCTAATTCTGGTCCGTCTCCAATAAGAGCTTCTCCTATTCTATACATTGGGTCCATTAAATTTCCTCCGTTATATAATAACATTTTATAATTTATTTTTATTTGTAAATATAATTATTGGAAGTTAATTCTTTTAGAGATATCTTTTGGTAAAGGTAATCTTCTGAAAGGCATTCCTTTATTTTTCTCTGTAATTTCAGATATTAAATCATCAACATCCATATCTACTTTTTCACCGGTTTCACGAACAGTTACTTGGAATTTACCAGTTTCAGCTTCTTTATCACCAATTACAAAAATATAAGGTATCCATTCTTTGGAAGCATTTCTGATTTTTTTACCAACACTTTCATCACGGTCGTCGATATCTACACGGATGTTTGAAGCATTAATTTTTTCATAAATTTCATTAGCAAATTCTTCATGAGCTTCTCCAACAGTAATGATTCTAGCTTGAATCGGACTTAACCAAGTCGGCAACATTGGAGATCTTTCATTTAGTTCAATAGCTGTTTTTTCAAGCATTGCACATAAAACTCTTTCAATACTGCCTGTAGGAGAACAGTGCAAGATTGTCGGATTATGCTGTTTGCCATCCTCACCCAAATATTCAATATCAAATCTTTTACCACTTTCAACATCAATTTGAACAGTAGGATTTTCAATTGGACGGCCTAAGAAATCAATATTTGCTAAATCTATTTTACAAACCCAGTAATGATGTCTTTCCGGTAAAACTTCTAAAAGAATTGGTTTTTGGAACTTGGATGCAATTTCATACATCCATTCTTCATTTTCATCAAAGAAGTCTTGAGTAGCTCTGAAAATAACTTCAAAGTCCAAGTTCAAGTCATTACCCGTCTGTAAACACATGTCTGTTTGAGTTGCAAATTCTTCTAATGATGCAGGTACATCAGCACAGAAAGAGTGGAAATCCGGCATAGTAAAGGCTCTTAATCTTTTAAGACCGACAACTTCTCCTTTTTTCTCATATCTGAAACTGTAATGTGTTAATTCAAAAATCTTAGCAGGTAAATTTTTCCAGGTTAAGAATGAATCGCACATTAATCTAAACGCACCGAAACATGCTGCAAATCTTAACATTAAATTCTTTTTAGTGTCAGTTCTGTATTGTCTTTCACCGAATTTGTATGCATGTTCATAAATTGCCTGATTATCCAAATCATAGAAAATTGGAGTTTCAACAGGCATTGCACCACGGTCAACAACTAAATTATAAACATAATCATCCAATAAATCTCTAATTAATTTTCCTTTTGGATACCAGCGGAGATTACCTACATCAGATGCCGGTTCATAGTCACAGATTTCTTTTTCTTTCATTAACTTAACATGAGGAGGTTCACCTTCATCAGATGCACCTTGGCCTAATTCATAATCTACAAGTTGTTTGAAAGCCTTGTTTTCAAAGTTAAAGTCTTCAATTTCAGTAATTTTACTTCCTTCCAAAATTTGCCATTTTGAAGGTTTTCTTTCAATTTTTTCTTCTTCTGTATCTGCAGTGATTGTTCTTGAAAGTTCACTTAATGGATGACCTTTACAGGAAATTTCAAATGCCTTATACCATCCGAATGGAACTCTCACAACATTTAAATCTTCAGCTAAAAGAGCAGCTTCAGCATCTTTTAAAATTTCAACTGCCACTTTTGGTGAACTTAATGAAGAAGATAAATGAGCATATGGATATAAAACAATATTTTCTGCATTAACTTGGTCATTGGTTTTTAAAACTTCTTTAACTAGATTTTGAACAATACCTTGCGGATTATCTTCATCTTCTTTTTCAACAGCTGTAAATACAACTAAAGAATCATCAAATGAGCCATCATGTTTAGCCTCTTCGATTTCTTCAGCTACAGGTGTTTTCTTTTTTACATTATAATTTAAATAATCAGAATGAATTAACAATATTCTCATTTGACCACCATATATTATGAGTTAATTTTTATTTTTAATATTATATAAAATTGATTTAAAAATGATTGAAAAATTTAGAATTTGAAAAAAATAATTTTTTAATTCATGATAAAAAGAAAAAAAGATAAGAATAATGGTATTTAAGGTATTATAATACCAAATGCTTCAAGCATAGACTGAATACCTAAAATAATAATAGCTACACCACCGATTATCTCAATATAATCAGCATATTTTATAGCTAATTTTGTTCCATAAACTCCCATTAAATACCAGATGATTACAGCAATTAAACTTAAACCGCCTAAAATAAAAGGATCAACTTGAGCTACAGCCCCTTGTGAAGCCAAAATAAGGTTTTCAATGTTTCCAAAAATAAGCAAACCAGTAAAAGGAGCATAATCTTTCCAATTAACCATTTAGTTACCTCCTTTACCTGCCTTAATGTTTTTTACAGCTTCAACAACAGCCTGAATACCTAATATAAATATAGCAAGACCACCTATGAATGTTATGACATTAGCATACTGCATAGCAAAATCTGTCGCTACAGTTCCGATTATCAACCACAATATTACAATAATAATACTTAAACTAGCTAAAATCTTAGAATTAACACCGGCAACAACACCCTGTGAAGCTAAGATAAGATTTTCAATGTTTCCAAAAATAATTAACCAAATAAATGGTACATATTGTTCTAACAAAATATCACCTTATTATTAAATATATTGTGCACAGTATAAATAATTTTATTAATATGAGATATTAATGAAGTAAATTATGTATAATCACATATTAAAAAAAATAGAATAAATAGAAAATATTATTTTTTTCTACCTATGTAAACTTAAAATTTTTCAATTTTGATGCTCTTTAGTTAATTAAATATGCATTTTATTATTCAATGTTAATTTGTATACTTCTAGTTTTATAGGTCCTTATTTTAAGGAAAAGGGTACATCGTTCAAAGTATTTCATGGATTATTAAAAGAAAAAATTCTAGTTCAGTTGAATTTTTACATTTAAAAAATCTGTTAGTCGTGTGAAACAACTAACGCTTTTGATACAGTATAACCATATAAAGTGGCGGATATAATATATATTCCTTCATTTTGAGGAGTTATCCATGTCATTACATCACTTGAAATAATCTGCCTATATTTAAACATGATTTCAAGATTAGAATTGAATAAAACTGATTCCAAATCGAAAAG
The DNA here is from genome assembly GCF_045636185.1 of Methanobrevibacter sp. Taxonomy (GTDB): domain Archaea; phylum Methanobacteriota; class Methanobacteria; order Methanobacteriales; family Methanobacteriaceae; genus Methanocatella. The sequence continues at coordinate 8,347 of NZ_JAZTXC010000019.1, forward strand.
TCTGCCAATAAAAGAATTTCCATTATTTTTGCAGAAGCGTAATGTTACTGTGATTGTTTGGTTCACATTACAATCTGAAGTAAAATCCAAGACCATTTTTAAAGGATCACTGTCGCTGTGATGTACATTTGATACCAAAAATTTCCATTCTATTAATTGATCATTACTGGATGAAGGATTATTACCGCACCAGAAATTATTTATTATCTGATCATAATTTCCACAATTATATACAGTTTGTCCCTCATCATCCGCACTATTGTCCTTGAAAATATTATATCTTAAAGTCAAATGGGAACTGCTTGAATCCAGATAAATGGCACCGCCTTCATCACCACAATGATTATTTACAAAAACACATTGTGAAAAAGTAATCCAATTTTCTGAATTAATGTATATTGCCCCACCGTCTTCAGTTTCAGCTTTATTATTGATGAATATTGCATATTTAACATCCTTATCAAATTTGTTAGTGTATATCGCTCCGCCATAATCCCTAGCAGTGTTATATTCAAAGTAAGATGGAGTATTTTCTAATATTACTTTAGAGGCATAAACTGCCCCACCCTTATTTTCGGCATAATTCTTTATAAATGTACAGTTATTAATTGTTGCATCATCTTCCGCACGAATTGCACCACCATAACAAGTTGTAGATTTAGCGCCATTAGCCTGATTTGATTCAAACCAACAGTGTTTTACATATACATTGTCTTCAGCATAAACAGCACCACCATCAACTTTAGCAGAATTTCCATTGAACAATGTATTTACTGCATTTACATTATCTTCAGCAAAAACAGCTCCACCCTTATCATCTCCCGCATTATTTTTAATAAAAAAAGAATTAAAATCATCAGAATCCTGATTTTTATTTATATATACATTTTTAGCATAAACAGCACCACCATAATCCTCAGCATAATTATCCTTAAAAGTACAATTATTTATTATTGCATCATCTTCCGCACGAATTGCACCACCATAACACTGAAAAATAGAACCTTTTGCCTCATTAGATTCGAAAAAACAATTATCAGCATTTAAAGTTCCTTCACAGAAAACGGCACCACCATCAACTTTAGCAGAATTTCCATTAAAATAAGTATTGACCATTTTTACATCTTCCTCTGCAAATACTGCTCCACCATCATTTGAATCCATTGTATAACCATATACAGAATTTTTTATAAAAGTACTGAAACAAGAAACATTACCCTGATTAGTGTTAATATAAACATTTTTAGCACGAACAGCACCACCCTCCATAGAAGCAAAATTGTTATAAAAAGTACAATTATCTATAAATAAATCTCCAGTACTGTAAACAGCCCCACCATATTGGTCAGCAACATTAGAATTAAATATGGAATTTTGAAAATAACTTACACTATTATGAACATATATTGCTCCCCCGTGTAAAGATTTTATATCATTGGATTCAAATAAACAATTCGTACAGTTAATAAATTCCGTACTGATTGCTCCAGCAGTACAATATGCATGATTTCCAGTGAACACGGCATTTTTTAAATACAACATAATTCCGTATATTGCTCCAGCGTCTAGAGCTGAAAGTAAACTATCGACACTATTATCAATAAAAAAAGAATTATATGATTGGACTGTTTGATTAAAATTAATATATATCTTATTAGCACGAATCGCACCAGCAGAATCTCCTGCATGATTATCTTTAAAAGTACAGTTATCAATAATTAAATTTTTATTCTCACAAAAAATTGCTCCACCCACATCACATGCTCTATTAGATATGAATGAGGAATTCATAACAATTACATCCCCTCGAGAGTATATTGCACCGCCGTCGTTATCATCTGCTTCATTATTATTGAATTGGCAGTTTATAATTGTAAGTGATTTATTAACTCCATTATATATTGCTCCACCATAATTATCAGCCCAGTTATTATTGAAAATACAATTTTCTAGCGTATATTGTGCAGAACCCTTAATGAAAATAGCACCGCCCATATAAGAATAATCATTATACCCATTAATTATTTTAAGATTTTTCAATGTTATAGTGCCCCTTTCTGAATTAAATGCACTACAGTCATTCCCGCCTAAACAATCAAGAGTGTGGCCATGACCATCAATGGTTAAATTTATATCCAAATGAATTCTATAGCCTCCAGTCCCCACATAATCCCTATTTAAATTTAAAACAGAACCTACAGGAGCATTATTTATCTCTTCTTGAAGATCATGAAAACTACCTTTAGGAAGGCTTATTTCTGGATATTGAATATCAGCATTTCCCAAAATTGAATCATCAGTACTTAATGATGAATTATTTACATCATAGGAATCAGCCGCTGAAACAGCAGATACTGATAAAACAAACAACAATAACGAAATAAGAATAATTTTTTTAAACATCCTTTTTACCTTCATTCTTTAATAAATATCAGACAGGGTGTAAAAAATACCTACCATAAAGATTATGTAAAATATATATTTCATAATATATAAAGTAATAGTAAAAAAAAACTTTAAAAAAAAATATAAGATAAAGCTATTAATCCCCATTTAAAAGAAATTAAACGATTAATCTATGAAACAACCCGATATTATTATAAAAAATAGGAAAAAAAGAAAAAATTATAAGAATCCTGATTGACCAACACCAAATCAGTTTCTTGTGTATTATTCAAATCCGTCGCTGAAACTGCAGTTAAGGACAAAATAAAAATTAAAGTTAATGAATATAAATTTTTCATTATATTTTAAAGTAAGTACTTGCATACATATTTTGTACCTAAATAGTAGTATTTCAAAAAAATAATATATAATCAAAATAAATTATTATTCATGAGAATAATTTTAGCAGGAACTGGAAGTGCAGTTGGAAAAACCACTATCGCAACTGGAATTATGAAAGCTTTATCCGAAAAGTATAATGTTCAACCGTTTAAAGTAGGGCCTGATTATATTGACCCTTCTTATCATACATTAGCTACGGGAAATACATCCAGAAACCTGGATTCTTTTTTTATGCATGATGGACAGGTTAGGGATTCCTACAATAAAGCTATGGTTGATAAAGATATTGCAGTTATTGAAGGAGTCAGAGGACTTTATGAAGGAATTGATTCAATCAATGATATTGGAAGTACTGCATCAATTGCAAAATCCCTTAAAGCTCCCGTTATTTTAATTATCAATTCCAGAAGTTTGGTGAAAAGTGCTGCTGCATTGGTTTTAGGCTTTAAGGCACTTGACCCCGAAATTAATATTGCAGGGGTTATATTGAACAAAGTTAAAAACAAAGCCCACTATGAAAAGACCAAGCGTTCAATTGAAGAAATAACGAATACTGAAGTTATTGGAGGCATTATTCGGGACGATAATATTTCAATTGAACAAAGGCATTTGGGACTTGTTCCTGCCCGTGAAAGAGAAAATTCACTGAAATTCATTGACATATGGTGTGAAACCATTAAGAATTCCATTGATTTGGACAGATTGGTTGAAATTGCAAAAACAGCTCCTAAAATTAACTCTGATTTGGAACCTATATGGAACAAACTAAATTCCAAAAAAGTTAAGATTGGTGTTGCCTATGATGAAGTTTTTAACTTTTATTATAAGGAAAATATAGAATCATTGGAAGCAAATGGGGCAAAAGTTGAATATTTCTCACCACTGAATGACGAGCAATTGCCGGACATCGACGGATTATACATTGGCGGAGGATATCCTGAACTGTTTTCAAAAGAACTATCAGATAATAAAAATATGCTTAAAGATATCAGGAACTTCCACTTGGATGAACGCCCTATTTTTGCCGAATGTGGAGGACTTATGTATCTTATGAACTCAATTCATGAAGATGCACAGGTAAATGTATATCCCTACAAGGCAGTTTTAACAGATCGTGTACAGGCACTGAAGTATACAATTGCCGAAGTCCAGCAGGACAATATTATCTCCAAAAAAGGAGAAGTATTCCACGGACATGAATTCCACTATTCAAAAGTAATTGTAGATAAGCCAAAACATGATTTTGCATTTAAAATAACTCGTGGAAAAGGATCTTATAATTTACAGGACGGATTTATGGAAAAAAATACCCTGGCCAGCTATGTTCACACACATGTAGCTGCAATGCCTAACTTTGGAGGAAACTTATGTCTTTCAGCGCTAGAAAAATAGATTTTTTTCATCCATATATCATCCCAGTTGCTATCCTGATTTTTTTAGTTATGGGATATATTGGATCATTCAACTATAGATTTGAAGACCCCCTCAACACACAAACAATACTGACAATAATTTTTGCAGCAATGCTTTTTGCAATAGCTGCTTTTATCACGTCGAAAAAGTTTACAATAGAAAAAACTAAAGAAATTTCTTTTCTATCCGAGAAAATTTTAGTGATATTTATCATAGTTGCTCTAATCTTACAAAGCCTAAATATGATTTTACTGGGCGGTATTCCACTATTTAATAGTGTTTTAAAATCAAATGCAACTACTAATCTTTGGAGAATTGCATACCCATTATTTTTAATTTTAATAAATATATTACTTGCCAAATATTATAATCGCAAATATTTATTACTGGTTTTGCTTGGAGCATTAATTTTTGGGCTTAACGGATATAGAACATCTGTTATTGGAATATTGGTTAGCGTATTCATTACAATGTATTATATTGGAAAGATTTCTCATAAAATAGGCATTCTATTCGTTGCAATAATTGCACTTGGAGGGATTGCAGTAGGATATATTGCATCCCAATCAATTGCTACACAACACTGGACACTGAATCCTATCGAGCTAATATTTTACAGGGCAGCATTTACACAGGAGGTATTTGAAAAAATCATTCCACTGGCTGGAACTACACACGGCCACATATTATCAATGATATTTTCATCAGGAAGTCCAAGATCATTTATAGGAAATTACGTCCTCCACTATGATGTCTGCCTGACTTCAACTATGTTTGGACCTGTAATGCTTGATTTTGGATATATCGGCCTTACAATTCAAATGCTGTTTATGGGAACATTTATGAAAATAATCCACACATTTGCTAAAAAAGGTGTTGGAATTGGAATATATTCAATAATATTAACCCATACATTAATCTGGATTGAAACAGGCCCAACTGACATAATGATATGGTTTTTATACTTGCTCGGATTAATTTTAATAGTATTAGAATTGAAAAAAGAGTGAATATATGTAAACTTTTCAATTTTTCAAGTTTTATGATTCTTTTAATTAATTTTGAAGAAACATTAATTATCTTGATAGTGATTTATAATATTTTAATTTAATGAAGTGTTTTTTCTAGAAAAAAAGGAATTCCATTAGATTAAAAAAACAACAGATATCGTTCATACCCCAATTAAAAAATAGTGAAAAAAAAGAAAAAAGAAAAAATTAAAATATTAATTTTTCATTTTTCTCCAAACTATAATGGCACATAATGCAATTATCACTAATGCCAATGCCCAATAAATCAAATTATTTGAATTGCCTGATTGGCTAACTGATTTAACCGGTGCATTACTATTGGATTGGTTATTTTCAACAGATACATTATTTCCAGTAGAAGCATTATTTCCAGTTTGTTTATTATCCAATACATTACCATCAAATACATTTCTAACAAAAGCACTGTTAGCAATATGACTTCCAGAATTATCAAATATGTCTGGATTATTGGTATCACCATTTAAATCAAATGAAGGACTATCAAAGACAACTAATGTCGCTGATATTTTTTCTCCAAATAACCTAGCAAATATATCAAAGGTTCCTGATTCTTGAGGAGATATCACCATATTTACATGATTTACATCATCTACCCTATCAGAAAAGATAGTATTCATCATTGGAACAAATGAAATATATTCAGTTCTCATTTCCCCAGCAGGAATTCCATTAGGGCGAACAAATGAAACAGTTGCTATTACTGAGCCTTTTACCTTACAAAAATCAGGTGTTAATTCAAAAGTTAGTTTTAAAGGATTACTATCACTATGGTGGATATTTGACCATGGCCAAGGTTTCCATTCAATTAATTGATCATTACTGGATGAAGGATTATTACTCCACCAATTTTCAGAAATTGAATCATATACACCACAATTAAATACATCCTGTCCTTCATCACCTGCGGAATTAGATATGAAAATATTATTTTTTAAAGTTAAATGAGATTTACTTGAATCTAAATAAATTGCGCCCCCTTCATCTTTACAATGATTATTAACAAAGACACATTGTGAAAAAGTAATCCAATTTTCCTTATTAATATATATGGCTCCACCATCATCATTATCACCTTCACCAGCCTTATTGTTAGTGAATGTGGCATATTTTATATCTTCTCTGAATTTGTTGACATATATTGCTCCACCCTGATTATCATATGCGGTGTTTGAGTCAAAATAGGAATGTCCTTTTAATGTTAAAGTATCTGCATAAATTGCTCCACCATAATCATAAGCATAATTCTTATTGAATGTAGAGTTATCTACGGTTAAATCATCTTTACAGTGAATAGCTCCACCTTCAGATTGAGCAGATTTAGCTCCATCAGCTTTATTTGATTCGAATAAACAGTGAGTTATGTATGCATTATCACAGCAGAAAATAGCTCCACCGTCTTCATAAGCTTGGTTGCCAGTGAATACGGCATTTTTTACACGGGTATCACAGTAGGAATATAATGCTCCACCATCATTGTCTCCTGCCTTATTACCAATAAAGAATGAATTTAAAGTTTCATCTGAACTTTGTTTGTTATTAACATATATATTATTTCCATAAATAGCACCAGCATAATCATGAGCATAATTATCCTTAAAGGTAGAATTATCAGCAGTTACATCATTTTTTGCATAAATAGCACCACCATAACACTGAGATGAAGCCCCATCAGCCTTATTAGAATCAAACACACAATTGTTTACATTAACATCATGGCCAGAATAAACAGCACCACCATCAACTTTAGCTTTATTTCCAGAAAGTACTGTATTTACCATAGTAACACTACCATCAGCAGCATAAACAGCACCACCTTTATCATCATCAGCTTTATTATTAATAAAGAAAGAAGAAAACT
>NZ_JAZTXC010000020.1:0-12879 GCF_045636185.1 Methanobrevibacter sp.
TATCTACAATTTCATTGTAACCAACGCCTTCTACTCCTTCAACAACCATCAAAGGACCTGAGACTTCAGATACAGTAGTATATTCTCTAGTTTTAATATTTGTATTCATTTTTAAGCCTCACTGCATTGTTTAGTAATTGCGGATTGAATTTCTTCAATTTTTGCATCAAATTCATCTTGTGGTATGTATTTCATTTTACCAATTTCTTCTTTAACAGGTAAAGCTACAATATTTGCAATAGGAGCTCCTCTGTTAACAGCTGCAAGAGATTCATCGTAGAATTTAAGAATGGTTTTTAACATTTTATACTGTTTATCTGGAGCACAGTATGTATCTACGTCATCAAATGCATTTTGTTGTAAGAAATCTTCTCTTAACATACGTGTAGTTTCTAAAGTAGCTTGGTCAGTTTCTGGTAATGCATCAGGACCAACTAATTGTACAATTTCTTGTAACTCTGATTCTTTTTGTAAAAGACTCATAGCTTGGTCACGAGTTTCTCTCCAATCTGCAGCTACATTTTCAGCCCACCAACCTTCAATACTGTCTACATATAAGGAATAACTTTGTAACCAGTCAATTGAAGGGAAGTGACGTTTATCTGCAAGGGATGCATCTAACGCCCAGAACACTTTACAGATACGTAATGTGTTTTGAGTAACAGGTTCAGATAAGTCCCCACCAGGAGGTGATACAGCACCAACTACGGAAATAGATGCAACATTGGATTCGGTACCAATAGTTTCTACTCTTCCAGCTCTTTCGTAGAATTGAGCTAATCTGGATGCTAAGTATGCTGGGTAACCTTCTTCCCCAGGCATTTCTTCTAATCTTCCAGAAATCTCCCTCATAGCTTCAGCCCATCTTGAGGTTGAATCTGCCATAAGTGCTACATCGTAACCTTGGTCACGGTAATATTCTGCAATAGTAATACCAGTATATACACATGCTTCACGAGCTGCTACCGGCATGTTAGAAGTGTTTGCAATAAGAACTGTTCTGTCCATTAATGGGTTTCCAGTTTTAGGGTCGTCAAGGAATGGGAACTCAGTAAGTACCTCAGTCATTTCGTTACCACGTTCTCCACATCCGATATATACAACAATATCTGCGTCAGCCCATTTAGCTAATTGCTGTTGAGTAACAGTTTTACCTGATCCGAATGGACCTGGAATAGCTGCTGCTCCTCCTTTAGCTACGGAGAAGAAAGTGTCTTGTGCTCTTTGACCAGTTACCAATGGTATATCTGGGTCTAATTTTCTAACATAAGGACGGCTTCTTTTAACAGGCCATTTTTGGAGCATTTGTACTTTTTCGCCACCTACTTCAGCAATATCTTCCAATACGGTATATTCGCCTTCAGGAGCAATTTCAGTTACTTCACCTTCTAAAGTTGGAGGAACCATAATTTTATGTAAAACTGCGGTTGTTTCTTGAACTTCACCAAGAACATCTCCAGCTTTTAAAACATCTCCTACTTTAGCTACAGGTTTAAATGCCCATTTTTTCTCTTTATTTACAGAATCTACATCAATTCCTCTAGCAATAAAGTCACCAGATTCTTCTCTGATGATTCTTAATGGTCTTTGAATTCCATCAAAAATAGAACTCATTACACCAGGACCGAGTTCTACAGACAATGGACCTCCTGTACATTCAACTACTTCACCCGGTTGAATACCGGCTGTTTCTTCATATACTTGGATAGTTGCGGTGTCACCTTCAAGTTCGATAATTTCCCCGATAAGCTTCTGTTCACCTACCCTAACCATCTCAAGCATCTGGGCTCCTCTCATACCATCTGCGATAATAACAGGCCCAGCAATTTTAATAATTTTTCCTTCAATAATCATTTAACCATCTCTACCCCGATGACTCTTTTAATAAGATCGTTCATTTGATCAGCGGACCCTTCTGAGGACCCATCTTTATCAGGTATCTCAATTATCATTGGTAATACATCAGAACCAATTTTTCTAGAAATATGATCTCTAATTTCATTAGCTAATACTTGAGTAATAATAATAATTGAAATGTTTTCATCTAAAAATTTATCAAAAGCTGCAATAGCTTCTTCAGAAGTATTGACTACTTCTGCTTTTTTGACACCACCAAGTCTAAATCCAGATACAGTGTCAATATCACCAATAATTGCTACGGAACTCATATTAACATCTCCATGATTTTAGAATTAGGGAAATCTGCTTCTCTTTTTGCTCTTGCAATAATTTTTAAATTTTTAATCTCATTTTCTTTTTGACTTAAATAACCAATAATTGGACCAATACCTAATGGTTTTTTAATAGCTAAAGATTTTGAATAGTTAGAAGAGTATGCATCCAATGCTTTTTCAAATACAGCAACGGAACCGGTTTCATTATAAACTGGCATTGCATCAGCTAATGCACTGGAATATTTTGTTCCTTCCAAACCAGAAATCACATTTGTAACATCTGGTGAATCCATTAAATCTTTAAGTTTCCATTCACGTAATTGATAACCGTCAGCCAAAATGTAATGTGAAATATCATCATAAGTTAAACCATCTTCTTTAGCTCTTAAAATTAATTTAAGGTTATCAACATCTACTTGAGTTCCAACATATGAATATAAAATTTGTTTATTTTCATCGGAAGGAACATCAGAAGAACGTAATAAATTGCTTAAATAATATTTATCTAAAGCCGCTTCTAATGGAAGAGTCATTTGTTTTTCTTCATATTCTGGAAGAGCGTCCTCTAAAACAGTTGCATATTCAGTGGAGTCTAAACTTGTTACGATATCTGTAACATTGTCAGTGTCAACCAGAGATGTTAAATCGTCATATAAAGATCCACAAGGGATTAATAACTCTCTTGTTTCATCAGGAGTAAGACCTACCTCTTTAGCAGTTAAAAGACTTTTAATATTGTCAATATCAGTTTTCTTTGACATTATGACAAATGGGCCTTTAACATCTTTAGGAGCTACTCTTGCAATATAGTCATATGTATTAGCACGTTCAACATCCAATGCTTTATCAAGTGGATACTCATCTAAAACATTAGCATAATCAGGACTACCTCTGAGATAATTTTCAACTTCTTCAACATTGTTGGTTTCAACGAGTTCAGAAATTTGTTTTTCATCAAATAATCTTCCTGTTCTTGCTCTTACTCTTGCACTCGGGTTAAGATAAGGATAAATGTCCAAAATTGGTCTAGATGTAATGATTACAACAACTGCACCAACAATAAGTAATGCTATAACACAAAAGACAATGGTTGTCTCTAGTGAAAATCCAAAAGCACTTACTGCTGCATAATCTACCATAATTTATCCTCCTATATTATTTAAATAAAATTTCTGCAACTTCACTACGTAATAAACTTTTAAATCTATCTAACCTAGCTTCAATAGTATTATTAACTTCAATATCCCCATTACTAGTTTTTAAAACAGCACCACCGATAGTATCGATAGGTTCACCTATTTCAAACTTAATACCCTCAATTTCGAAAGTAGAGGCATTTGAAAGTTGATCTTTAAATTTATTAGTATCAGCTTCGTTTAATTGAATAATTAAATCATCACTACCAATTTCATCAGCAGCCTCTTTAATCATTTTAGTTAATGCATCATCGTATTCTTCATCGCCAGATGCAGCTTTTTCTTTTAATTCAGCTGTAGCTTTTTCAAAAGCTGCCTCGATTACTTCTTCCTTAGCGCCTAATTCAGCTCTACGAGCATTCATCTTAGCTTCAGAGATAATTTGCTGATATCTCATATCAGATTGTTTTACACCATTTTCTAAAATTTTAGTTTTTTCAGCATCTGCAGTTTTTTCAGCTTTTTGAGTAATTGCTGAAACTTCAGCATTTGCATCCTGAATGATTACATCAGCTTTCCCTTGGGCTTCAGACATAATGCTTGAAACAATTTTATCTGTGCCTGAGCTCATATAAATTGCCTCCTTAAGCAGCCAACATTCCACTGAATACCATAAGCAAGATAGCAATCAAGAAACCGTAAATAGCTTGGGTCTCTGGTAATGCAGAGTAAATAATACCACGAGCAAACATTTCGTTGTCTTCAACAACAGCTCCAACAGAGGATGCTGCAGCTATACCTTGTCCCATACCGGAACCTAAACCAGCAAATCCAATTGCTGCACCGACACCAAGAGCTATGATACCTACATTAAGGTCAAATTGAGATAAATCACCGTTTAATAATCCGGAGAAAACTAATAATAAAATTGCAATCAAGAACCCATAAATAGCCTGAGTTTCTGGTAATGCAGAGAAAATAATACCTCTAGCAAACATATCGTTATCTTCCGCAACTGCACCTACAGAACCCGCAGCTGCCATACCTTGACCTAAACCAGAACCTAATCCGGCAAAACCAATTGCTACTCCAGCACCAATAGCTGCTAAAGCAGTACCTGTAATTTCTACTACCATAATTAATTCACCTTTGAAATAATATTGATTTTTAATTTTAATTTAAAGTATATAAATGAAAAATTTTTAATTTTTAATTTTAGTAAATGTTCTTTTTGCTTTGAAAGCTTCGAATTTACCCTTACCACTCATGAAGAATTGTGAAAAGAACTCAACATAGTTAAGACGCAAAGCATTAATAAATGCACCCAATACCTGGAAAGCAAAGTTTGCGATATGTCCAAATACAAATATAATTATTGCAAGAATTATACCTAAAACTGGGATTGGAACCATACCATTAATTAAATTAGCTAAGATGTTTACGGTCATTGCAATACCACCAGTAGCTAAACATAATGCTAAAAGACGCGCATAAGATAAGATATCTCCCATATAACTGAAAACATCCATCACACCATATGCACCATTAGCCCATATTAAAATTCCAAGGGTTATAATTACCAATACTCCACCTATTGCGTATCCGATTATACCTACTGCAGGAACCATATATCCTAAAGCAAGGAAAACAATACCTGCTTCAAATATGAACCAACAAATTTGGGATCCGAGAGCTTCTTTAACATTTCCATATCTTAAATTATCAATAGCACCAATTATGAAACCGATATTAGTATAAACAACACCGACAGCGATAGCTATATATAAGATATGATCAGGATGTTCAAATGCTTCAACAGCACCAATTACGGTCGGTACTTTAACACTAAAGTATTTCGGCAAGTCTCCAACAACACCATTGGTTACTAAACCCAGAATTATAGCCCACAGACCAGACCATATTAAAATCCATCCGAATGCATTCATGGTTTTATTAATTTTACCTAATCCACGTAATAAAATTACACCGATTAAAGATACTAGTATACCATAACCTGCATCAGTTAAACAGAACCCAAAGAAGAATGGAAAAGTAATTGCAAGGAACAAAGTTGGATCAATTTCGTTATAACGTACTGGAGAGTACATTTCAACGAGATATTCAAATGGTTTTGCATACCATCCATTTTGTTGTAAAACAGGAACGTCTTCGTCATCTGTGCCTTCAACTTCAATTAATTCAAAAGCACAATGTCCTTCGGAGCTTTTTTCAACTAATTGTTCAACTTTTTCTGTATCTTTTACAGGTACCCATGCTTCAAGAACATAGGAATCTTTAGTTTGAACAAAAGCAGAAAGAATTTCATTTTTTTCTTTTTCATTTTCTAATTGTTCTTTGAGAGATAGTATTTCATCATCCCACTGTTCAGCAACTGCTCTTAATTCAGTTTTAACAGTATTACGTTCTGATTCAATAGCTGATAATCTAGAATCAGCATTGGAAATAATCTGTTGAGGAGTACCTTCAACATCACCAATTTCTATTTTCTCAAAGTCAAATTTACGAAGTGTTGAATAAACATCATCACTATACTCTTTTAATGTTACTACAACAATGATGTTTCCTTCTTTATCATCAGTCATAGGAACAGTATATACTTCTAATTCATCTGTCAATTTACTTAATTCATTTTTGATTTCTGAAGTAGATTCAGCGTTAATCCTACCAACAGTTGTAGAAGTGTACTTAGAATCTTTTAAAAGAGCTAAATCCATGTCAAAATTATATAAATGTCTAGCTAAACTTTTATTAGACTTTAATTCACTTGTTTCGGAGTCGAGAGCGGCTAGTTTTCCCTCAATAACATGCGTCTTACTCCCTACTTGAGATAGCGTTTCTTCAGCTTTTTCAATAAAAGCCTCAGTGTCCAAATCTTCAATTTCTTTCTGTACTGGCATATCCGGACTAATAAAAGACATTAAAGTGTCTTTCAACCCATGGCCTTCTGATAAAGAATTTCCGAAAAGTTCAGATATACCGTTAGTTTTCATCAAGAGTGAAGATAATTTTCCCGCATATGGAGTAGCTTTTGCTGGAGTTACTAATTCCGCCAATTCAGGATCTTGCTGAATACTTTCAGAAATGTCACTCATTTGTACTAACCCTTGTTCGTGGAGAGCATCCACTGTAGGAGCTACATACTTCTCGAGTGTAACTATTCTAATTTTTCGCATTCTAGCTGTCTTGAACATATAATCTCTCACTACAAAATATTTTTGACAATAACTGAAGCAGCTTCATCAACATTTGCCATAGCCTTTTCTTTTAATGCTTTTACATCATTATCAGAATTAGCAGCAATAGTTTTAGCTTCTTCTTTAGCTTTATCTTCTGCATCAAAAACAGTATTTTTAGCTTCTTCCTCTGCTGATTTCTTAGCCTCAGCTATTATTGATTCGGCATTAACTCTAGATTCATTAATTAAATCTTTTGATTGAGATTCTGAATCAATAATTAGTTGTTCAGCATCAGATTCGGCTTTTTTTATCATTGCGATTGCTTCTGATATCTCTGCCATAATAAATCACCATGGTATATTTAATTTTTATTAAGTATAATATATATCTTTTACTATATTTTTCTGAAAAATAAAACTAAACATGACTTAAACTAAAAAATAATAACAAAAATAAAACAGTTTTATGAATAAAAAGTATTAAAAAAAGAATTAAAAAAAATAAAGGAAAAAAAGATTATCTATAGAAAAATTTAAGAATACTTTTAGGCAATTTCATAAGATAAGCCAAAATAGCTATTGTAATAATGATAAGACCAATTATAGCAAAGCCATAATTATATGGAATATCCAATATGGAATAACCTACGACACCAATAACAATACCTTCAAAGAAAAAGACTGCTTTTGTCCATTCAGGTTTATATGATATAATAAGATAAGCAATACCTAAAAGAACAAGAATAATTGATGTAGCAATTGTATCATTAGTTAATACATCTCCTCGAACTATTGGAAGAATTCCAACAACTATTAATATAATAGCTACAAACATTCCAAGCATTTTAAAAAGTTTAACATTAGCCATACATCAATATTTAATTATCTTAATATAAATACTATTTTTATGAAAAGATGTGTTTGGATAATACTTAACAAGAACTTTGAAATGATGCTTGACGGAGAAATTTTTGAAGACAAACTTCAATATAAAAAATTCTCCCCTGGCGAAGACATATGGACAGAAGAGCTTCCACTATTAAAAATAGCCGATGAAAAAATTCAAAAGGAATATGATGAGTTCAGACAAGACATTTTGACCTTGTTTTTGGAACCTCAAGTCAATGAAGTATTCATCAATGCCAAGATTGGAGAAGAATCAGAATACGACAACCCTTCAATATCAACGCCACTGATAATAAGAAAAATAGAAGAATATGATGTTGAGGAAATCATAGGGTAATCATTTCCTTCAACCACACAATTAATTAAAATAGTTTATTTGCTTTTTCAAGCACTTGTTCCATAGTATTGAACTCCAAGTCTTCACCTTCTTCAGATTTCATTTCAGTAGTTATTAAAACATAAGGTGAAGCCCATAAGTAACTGTATGTGAAATATACAAGATTTACTAATAATGCCCATGCAGTAACAAATAATCCAATAACCAAGAATAAAATATGGACATAATAATTTCCATATCTTTTCTTTTGCATTAAAATGAAATGTTTTTCTTCCTGTTTTTTCGTAAATTTATGTTCAGATAATTCCTCTGAAATTCTATTCATTTCTTTAGAATTATCTGCCTTTAAAATAAATAAATCCATGTTAATCTATAAGTATACAGTAAATTCATCGATTTCTTTTCTTGGAGTATCTCTAGGTTCAGCATCACCGTAACCGAGAGGAGTGAATAATACAGGTTCCTCTGAATCTTCAAGCTGTAAGAATTCTCTTGCTTTATCCGGTTTGAATGCTGCAATATAACAGGTTCCAAGACCTACATTGGTTGCTGCTAAAATAATATGATCCATTACAATTGTTGCATCAATATCTGAAATACATTTATTATCATATTTTCTAACCCATGCCTCGTCGGTTTTTGCAACTACACACAACACATATGGTGCCTGTGTAAACCATTTAGCAGAATATATTTCGGATAATGCTTCCTTGTTTTTCTTTGTATCAATCACATAGACTTTAAAAGGCTGATAATTTACTCCAGTTGGAGCAATAGTAGCGGCCTTTAAAACATAATCCAATTTTTCCTTTTCAACCTCTTTATCCAAATATCCCCTTACACTATACCTCTTATTGATTACTTCATCAAATTCCATTTAAGGACCCCCATATACTACATCATCTAAATCGCAAAAACGCCTAAATTCATCTTCATCCATTTTTTCTTCATGAATATGAGCAATAATTCCCGGAACACGACCTATAATAAAAATGCCTAAACCCAAATCTGGTGTAAATCCCAAATCTGATAAGATAGCGGCATTTGCACCATCCACATTTAACTTTATTCCCTTATTCTGATGGACTAAATCTTCAATAGCTACTGCCAATTTAATGTGAGGTCCAACAAAACCTTCTTTGATTGCCATTTGAATTAATTTTTCTGCCCTGGGATCAGTTGTATGGTACCTATGACCAAAACCAGGTATTTTTTCTTTACCTTGTAAATAATCGTTGTAAATATCAATTGCCAAACTTGCAATTTGTTTATTGTCCAAATCAGAATCTTCCGTTAGAATTAATGAGTTTATTCTAGACTGATATAAATTCATTGTTTTTTCAATAGCTCCTGCATGTTTGTGACCAAAAGAAAGCAATGCTCCTGCAACTGCAGAGTTCATGGATGAACCTGATGAAGCTATGATTCTTGCAGTTTGTGTGCTTGGAGGAGTTACACCATGGTCACAAAAGGAAACTAGAACATGATTAAACATTTTACTTTCTTTAATGGAAGGCAATCTTCCTTTTAAAAGCAAATAAATCATATCTCCATATCGAATTTTTTCAATTAAATCCTGTTGATTGTATCCTCTTGTAGTCAGCTTATTGGGTTCTACATTAGAAATAGTAGTTTTTAAAGAGTGTTCATTTACATGGAAATTATTTTCTTGCATGATTAAAATATAATCCCATAAGATTAATAAATGTTATAGTATAACAATTATAATTTTAGAGTTGATTTTCTTGGCTCGACAAAACAGGATGGCCTAACTGAAACTATGCGAACTCCGCTGGCCCTCTGATTTCCAATTTTTATAAAAGTGCCCAAAACAGTAGTGTTGCCGCCGAATCCCAAAGGTCCAATATTGCTTTGGTTTAATTTTTCGCTGACATATTTTTCCTCATTGGCTAAGTTATCCAAATTGCCATGAATCATTGCTTTTAACATTAATGATGATGCTTCATAGTGAGTTCTTCCAATGCCAATTGCAGGAATTGAAGGAGTGCAGCCCAGAAGCTTTAAAGAATCTTCAAGCCAACCGATTGCTTCACTGATGACAACATCAAAAGAACGTTTATGATAAACTCTATATGTTTTTGCTCTTATTTCAGGTCCTCCTCCCTGAAGCAAAAAATGAACATTCAGCGTATCGGGATCTTGAGCATTATCTATTAAAAAGGAAGCAGGCTTCATTAAACCCGGATTATCATATAGTCCGCATGATTGCTCAATTCTTTCAATGTCATTTCCCTTTACTGCCATAGGCCTTGCAGGAAGTTTATTTAATCCCTGATAGATTCCCTCATTAATTTGGGCTATTAATTCGGAGGTAATTTCTCTTTCTGCTCCAAGCTCGATAACCACATGAGGGATTCCCGTATCGTCACATAATGGAAACTTCGTTTTTTCGGCAACTTCATAGTTTCTTAAAATTTGAGTTAATGCCCATGATGCGTTTTCATTAGTTTCATTCCTAATGGCGGATTTTAAAGCGTTTTTCTTATCTTGAGATAAACAGGTGCTTGCTTTAATTATGGAATCAGCTACATTATCAACAATGTCCATTATAATCACTCAGGAATTGCTAAATCATTAGAATCTTTAGGAGACATTACTGCATCTGGTGCATAGCGTTTTATCATCCTTTCAACCAGTTTAACCTGTTTTATTCTAGCAATTGCTTCTTTTTCTGTCGTGTCCCAGTTGTGATTGGCTGCAACGGAACCTCCAGTTTTGAGATAGACCGGAGATGCGACTTCAATAAATTTAGGAACTTCATAATGCCTGATAAATCCTCCTGTGGATTTTGGATTTTCCGTATGCAAATCAATTGGGATGTCAATAGCATTTCTAATTGATGCAAGCATAGGTATTTGTAAATCACGAACTGGATTTAGAGAATCAAGACCAATGGATTCCAGAAGTTTTGCTGAAGCGGGATTTCCATGACCTGCATGCGCAGATATTTTAAAGTGAAGGTTTTTAGGCAAAACCCCTTCAAGCCTCATCTGATTTAGGACAT
Source organism: Methanobrevibacter sp. (assembly GCF_045636185.1). GTDB lineage: Archaea > Methanobacteriota > Methanobacteria > Methanobacteriales > Methanobacteriaceae > Methanocatella. Next base: position 10,775 of record NZ_JAZTXC010000020.1, read on the forward strand.
ACAATAAACCCTCATCATAGAGCAATATTCCACGAACACCGAATCCAACAGCCCTTTTAACATCTTCAATTGCATAAAGAAGATTGTCATAGCCTCTTAAACGATAACCAATCCTACTTCCTTCTTTTGTATGAACAGTAGCGGAAGTATCGTAGGTTGCTCTAGGTCCAACTGATAAAAATAATTCACAGCCATACTCTTTAGCCAAATCAACCATTTCAACAATTTCATCATCACTAAGCAACATTATTCCTTTGGTCTGCGTTACTCTGTGAATTACGATATTCTGATTTTGAGCCTCATCCAAAAGAGTCTTCATTGTTTTAGGTGATTGAATTCCGGGAACTTCAAATCTGAATTGTCCCCCATCTTCAAAAGTCTTATCTGATTTAAAATTAGAATCAACTTCACCAATGCCTATCTGATTTAAAAAATCTTTAGTATTATTCATTTAAAACCCCAACAACATCAGTCATTGAATAATTACCCAATTCATCAATTATTACTAGATTATTAATATTATAATTCGGATTTAAACTCTTGAATTTGTCAATCAATTCACTTAGGTCATATGGATTTTCAAAGTCCCCTTTAGGAATAAAAGTAATATTTTGAAATACACCATTTCTAAACTCTTCATCCAATTTAATTATTACGTTTGAAGGCCTTTTGTTTGGATATAACTCATTTAACTTTTCATCATCCAAAATAATCATCTTATTTACAAGATCTTTAATATTATTTACCTTATCAACAGTGGAATAGTTTTCAAATAACCCATAGTCAACTAATCTATCCAATGAATCTATAGTAACTTCCCCCATAACCAGAGTTATGGCTACAGCATAAGGAAGACTTTGTTTTAATTCCTCCAGGTTTTTCGGGTTGAAATTATTATGGTCTGCTGCAACACCATATGTTTTAACTGCCACATTTTCAATATGAATATACTCTTCACCCAGACTGGTCCTTAATTTAAGTGCAGTATCTATGGAAGAATGCAGATGCCTGCAAAACGGATACTTTTTAAAGTAAATATCCCTGACCTTAACGATTCCAACATCTTCCAAAATTGAATCAAAAGAATAATCATCACTATTAAAATCTTCATTATAAACCATTGACTTTAAAAATCCTTCAGAACCTTCAACTATGGTTTCAGCACCAGTGAACCCATTTCTTGCAAGAAATGCAGACAATATACCATTATAATTTGCTTTGCCAACATGAAGAACTTTACCCATACTTCCAGCATGATCTGATTCCAATAATCCTGCCGCCTGAGTTCCACACAAACCTAAAGCATTAACTATCTGTGTTTCGTCAAGTTTAAGTAATTTAGATGCAACAGCACCGGAAACAAAAGTTCCAATAGTTCCAGTTGTGTGAAAACCATTTTCCCTATGGCGAGGATTGACCATTTTTCCAAGGAGTATTCCAACTTCATAACCTACAATAACAGCTTCAAAAAATTCTTTACCACCTAACCCATAAGCTTCAGATATTGCTAAAGCAGTCGGAAATATTACAGCCCCCAAATGTGCTTGAGCTTGTCTGTGGCCATCATCCAACTCTAAGGTATGTGCTGAAATACCATTTAAAAAAGCAGCATTCAATACATTAGTTTTTACACCTGGCTTTCCAATGACTGATGCTTTCAAACCTGAATTATCATTAACGTGAAATATCTCATCAATAGTGTTAAAAGCCAATGATGGAGAATTTTCATTAGCTCCCCTATAGGTTACACCAAAAAAATCAAGAAAAGCTGCCTTAACAGTATTTATTGACTCAACAGTAGCCTGTTCATAACGATAGTTTGAAATAAATTTAGAAATATCTCGCAAAAACATAATAATCTCAACATTATTTATGTAAAAATAATCTTAAATAGTTTATTAAAAAAAATAAGAAGTAGGTTTAAACGGCTGGAACACCGGTTAAAACAAGAACAATATGAGCTACAATTGCAGCGCCAAAATAAGTTGAAGCAATAACCAATACAGTAATGATAATGGCTCTCCAACCTAAAGCCTTAAATTCATCCCAGCTTTTACCCATTCCAATACCGACATAAGCTAAAAATACTGTTACAATAGATAAAA
>NZ_JAZTXC010000021.1:0-38637 GCF_045636185.1 Methanobrevibacter sp.
AAATTTACAAAAGCAGAACAATATTTACAAAAGAAATTTCTTAAAAAAAGAGAATACCATATGAAACATGTGTATACTATCAACAAAGAATAATGCAGAATTACTTTAAAAAAAATATACTTACTAATAAAAACATAAAAAAATCAATAAAATTACAAAAATAATACAAAAAAAGAAGTTTTTAGAGAAAAAAGATAGTAATTAAAAAATTACTATCCACTCTTACTAAACAGAACACATCTATTTAATTGCTAATTTGATATCTTCTGCTTTTACAGTTTTTCTGCCAGCGTGGCGTGCGAATCCGACAGCTTTTGCTGCGATTTCGTTACCGTAATCTTCGATTGCTTCTGCTAATGCTTCTTTAGCGTCGTCGCTTACTCTAGCTGCACCAGCGTTTTTTAAGATTCTTCCGACAGGAGCAATTGGTAATTCCATATTTTCACCTCATTTTTTTATAGTAATAGTTTAAACTTTCCCATATATAAATCTATTGGTCAAAATTGGTCAAATTTTGATATATATCACCAACTACACTACACTTTTTAATCATTCATAAGGCAATAATTGAAATATTGTATATTTTTATATTAGTTAGTTATAGAAAAAATTAGAAAAAAAATTTAAAAGAATTTGAAAAATAAGAAGAAATAAAAAAAAGAAAAATTTATTTATCCATTAAAATTTTTCTTAAAGTATCAATGTCTGCATCAACCTCTTTTGGCTTGGTACAAGCATCAATAGCAGTATTTGGATCTTTAAGTAAATGTCCGGTTACAACACAGGTAATGGTTTCACCTTTATCAATTACACCTTGATCAACCAATTTTTTAAGACCAGCAATTGAAGCTGCAGAAGCCGGTTCAACACCAATACCTTCGGTTCTTGCAAGTAACTTTTGAGCATCCAAAATCTCTTCATCAGTTACGGTTTCAGAGTAACCATTTGAATCATAAATTGCATTCAACGCTTTAATGTCACTTACAGGTGCACCAATACGAATTGCAGTTGCAATGGTTTCAGGATTTTCAACAGGTACAACTCTTCTGTCACCTTTTTTAAACGCATTGGTAACAGGACATGCGCCTTCAGCCTGAATACCTGTCATCATAGGCAAATCTTTAACAAAACCTGCATTATAAAACTCTGAAACACCTTTCCAAATAGCTGAGATGTTTCCTGCATTACCAACAGGCAAGATTATTCTGTCAGGAGATTGCCATCCGAGATCTCTTAAAATTTCATAACCGATAGTTTTCTGACCCTCCAATCTGTAAGGGTTAATTGAATTCAATAAGTAAAGATGTTTTTCTAAAGCAAGAGCAGTCATGGCTTCAAGTGCTTCATCAAAATTACCATTGATAGACATTACTTCTGCACCATGGAACATTGCCTGAGCCAGTTTACCTAAAGCAACTTTTCCAGAAGGTAAAAATACAATGCAACGTAATCCTGCACGAGCAGCATAAGCTGCAAGGGAAGCGGAGGTGTTACCAGTTGAAGCACAGCCAACAGTGCTTACTCCCAATTCCATAGCTTTGGTCATACCAACTGTCATACCACGGTCTTTAAAACTTCCAGTAGGGTTGGAACCTTCAACCTTAACATATAAGTTAACACCAAGTTCTTCACCTAATTTATCACATTTGCAGAATGGTGTTCCTCCTTCGTTTAAAGAAACAATTTTACTTTCGTCTACTGGTATACACTCTTTAAATTTCCATAAAGTATCTTTTCTACCATCAAATATATCTTTAGAAACATCAATGTCACTGACAAGCTCAAGTACACTTCCACATTTTTCACAGGTGTAAATCACTTCGTCATCATCATATTCTGCTCCGCATGAAACACAACGTATCATAAATATCACTAAAAAAATTAAATTAAAAATAAATCTTATATTATCTATTTAAATCATAATATAAAAAATTATCCTTGAAAATTAAAAAATTAAACACCTAGTAAAAAATAAGCTATTGGAATTGTTAAATAGGCTTCTACAAATCCTGCAATAACCATTAACACTACAGACACTAAAAAAATAATTATTGCATGCTTTAATTTATAAAGATTTTTATTAAATGACTTCTTTAAAGTCAAATCTTCTTTTAAATAACTTTTATACAAAAACCTAAAAAGAAAATTGAACAGTACCAACCCTGATGAACAGGCCAGTATGCATGATGTCAATTCAAATATTCCGTGAGGTATCAGCATGGCCAGGACCTTATACATATTATCACTAATTGCCACATAATAACCTACGAAAAATCCATTATAAGCCAAAATAAGGACAGATACACATAAAAACAGTCCATATATAAACATCTGAATTATAATCCAGACATTATTCAAGAATATGTCTGTAAAAGTTAGCTGTATTACTCCAGTCTGTACTTTTTGCGTTAAATCATCCACAACAGGATTTAAATAGCTATAAAGATAAGGAGCCAATAGATATCCTAAAATTAAAGAGAAAAATAGAATAAAAAATGAAATTAAAATAGCTGATTTATTCTCCAAAAAAGCTACTTTGACTTCATTATATAATTGTTTTAGCAATTTCTGATGCCTCAACCTGCTTGTCTTTTAAATCCTCAAAGTATTTTTGCATCAATTCTGCAGTTTTTGCTTTACAATCACCGCAACGCAAGTTGCCGCTTAAGCATTCCTCACGAATTTTTTCAAGCTCGCCATCATCATCAATCAAATGGTAAAGCAACATTTCATAAATTACACATTTATCCACTTCACCACCCAATTCTTCCTGCTCTTTAAGTGATTCCCTTCCGCCGGTTTTTGCCGTTTTTACTTTTTTGGCTGCAACTTCAGGGGTTTCATTAAGATAAATTGCAGTATTAGGCTTTGAACTGCTCATCTTGTCTCCAGTCAAACCCGTTAAAAATCTGTGGTAAGTGGATGCTGGCTGAATAAAGCCCATCTCTTCATTTAATCTGTGGGCAATATCCCTTGTTAATCTGATATGGGGATCCTGGTCAACTCCAACAGGCACTACAACCTTTTTTGGACCTCCAAATTCTTCTATCTGCGGGAGCAGAATATCTGCCACCTGCATTAAAGGAGCCTGCATATGAGCCATATTGGTTGATTCATTGAATCCATAAATAGCTTTGAGCTGATTGAAATTTGTTTTTCTTGATGCCTTGAATTCCAAATCAAACAATGATTTATTCTGGGACTGGAGGTATACGTTAACATTATCTTTCTCCAAGTCAAGACCCAATGCAATCCAATTTGTTAAGTATTCCTCAACAGCTATCTTTTTTCCTTTTTCAAAGCTCATATCCCTTGCGGCATATGATTCCAAATCCGCTATTGGCAGTGATAACATCGCACCTTTCTGCTGATACCAAATCAATTGGTCAACCACCATCTTATGACCAATGTGCATTTGTCCACTTGGCATCATCCCTGTTACAACTGCAAAATCTTCCTTTTTATTTATCAAATTATTAATTTCATTGAATTCCCTATGTCCAAAAACAACCCCTCTTTTCATGAGCCTTTGAGGGTCTTTAATGTCTGCCAAAATATCTGAAATCTTTTCAATACCAAACTGATTGATTAACTTTTCATAATCTACACTTGTTGATGTCCATGGATCAATCATATTTTTCACCTTACTTCATATAACTACATTAAATTAAATTTTTAAGCAATAATTATTATAGTAAGTTTAATTACATACCAAAATATAATAGCTTTCTCGAATTAAAACTATGGTCTAGTCCATTCCACATTATAGTATGTTATGTCAAAATCATCGTCAACTATAGCCAACAACAATTTTTTATTAACACCATGAGAAACCCTGACATAACTTGAAAAATCAAGGACATTGATATCAAAATTCTCATAAACTATCTTGACCAAATAATCGGAATGGCCTTTACCAGGAGACCTGCCCCTATCATATAAACGGAATTCGGAACCATACTTGAATCCCGTTTTAATTACATATCCCCTGTCCTTTAAATCACGGTAAACAATATATTTTCCATACAAATCCTTTTCTTTTAAAAGGTCTAAGAAAAATGACAGACTGCACTGAACATCATCTTCATAAATATCCAAACGATCTTTTTCCAGCAAATAACAAGCTTCAATCAAAGAAAGATACAGTGTGTCCTCTTCTATTTTACCAAAAAAACTTTTCTCATGTAAGGCAATAGGTCTTTTACTACCTTCTTCTATTTTAATTGATACTATTTCATTAGATAAATTACCGCGCATTAAAACACCATTAAAAGAAAAAAATTATATGTAATGCTTATATTATAATTTTGATGCTATATAAAATATTGGTTTTTGAAAAAAAAATTTAATAATAAAAAAAGATTAGAGTGTTTAAACTCTAATAAAGATATTATTTGCCATTTCAGGTGGAAGAGAAAATTCTTCATTTTCAATATTAACTAAGTATTCATCTCCATCAGTATTATAATAATGAATATTATTTCCAATAACTATTCCAGTTTCTAAAATAGAATCCAATAGTTCATCATTTCCGCGAATAAAGGAGATTGTTCCTGATGTATCAGGATTTAATTCAGATATTGAAAGCAAATTAAATTGCCTGTTAATTATATTGTCAAAGTCTTTAACTGAAAAACATTGCTGGCAACTATCAAAATCAAAGTTACATGCAGGAATTATATTTTCATCAGGACATAAGTCCGGATGTTGCAGCATATTGCATAAAGCCCTTTCAGCTTCATCAGATAATGTATGTTCCATTTCACATGCTTGTTCGTGGACATTTTCTTCTTTGACTTTTAGAACTTCCAATAGGAATTTCTCTAAAATTCTATGTTTTCTTGTAATTTTTTGAGCAATTTGCATTCCTTCATCGGTTAAAGAAGCACCCCTATAAGGAGTATAGTTAATATAACCTAAATCTTCTAATTTTTTAAGCATTTGAGTTACACTACCAGGCGCAATGCTCAATTCATTAGAAAGAGTTGTGGTTGATACTTGTTCTTTATTACTTCCATTTCTATAAAGAACTTCCAAATATTCTTCAATATTTTCACTAATCTTATCATCAGCCATGAAAAATCCACCTAACAATATAAATAATAATATATTTATTTTTAGAGTATAAAAAAGTTTTGGTTAACCTAAAAATTAGAAGGCTAATTTTAAAAAAAAATAGAAAAAATAAGTTAATAAAATTAATTATTAACTATTTTAATCAATATTTTGTGGTTTATGTCTAATAAGGCAAGATATCATATGTTCCTCTATCAGTGTATGAGGAAGTATCCCAATTGACAATTACACCAAATGAGTTTCTGTTACTAGTTGGATCTGCATTAACCCAAACACCATCAATTAAGAATTGGGTCCATACATGTCCGTACCATGAACCGCTTGAGAAATGACAGTATCCAGTATCGAATCTAACAGTCAAACCGACTGACCTTCCCATAGCAACAAGCAATTGAGCTTGGTCACAACAGTTTCCTGATCCTGCAATTAAAGTACCTTCAGCACCTTTTTGAGTATCATAGTAGAACTCGTATGCAATTTCATCTCTTACATAGTTAAATAAAGCGGTAGCTTTACCCCTATCTGTAGTTTGCCCTACAATCAATGATTTGGATAACTCAGCAATGGATTTTGAAGAGCCACCTTGATATATAACATGAGCAGAAGTTGGCAAACCAAAGTTTTCACTATAATAGTCCAATATACGTGCAGATAAATCAACTAATTCAACATATGCTATTCTACCTAATGATGATGAAGCATAAGCCGGAACAACACCATTGTTTTCAATGAATTTGTAAACTCTGCTTGCAACATCAAGATATTCCTCTTTGGTTAAATATCCATCCATAAAGTCTCCTGAATTAGACGGATCATCCATATCAATCAAAGTAATCGGAGTAAAATCGCCTGCATTAATCTGTACAATAGCCTTATCCATCAAGTATAGGAATTGTGGCATTGTGTACTTGCCTTCCTCTACAACAACATATTCAGGGAAATTCTCATTATCTTTATAATATTGTGCTATATATGATGCTCCAGTAATAATACTTCCAATAGAGACGACATCACCACCTCCACCAGGGATTAAAGGAACAGACTCGGAAAGTCTAGTTAACACCAAATCAGATCCAATGATTTTTTCATGTCCTGTAACACCACAGTAATCACAATCACAGTCTGCACAAGTCAATTCACCTTCATATGTGTGTTTTGGATTAACAAGTAAAACACCATAGTGTCCACAGTATGGACAGTAGTTCAACCAAGTAGTTGTATAATTCTGATATGAATACTCCTCAATAGAATAACTTGGCATCATATTAACAGTTAAGTTTGGTTTTTCCAAGAAAACACCAATGTATACTTCTGCAGGCAAGCGTGCATTAATACCGTAATAAGTTAAAACTCTGGAAAACATATAAACTAATTCTTTATAGCTTATTTCGCCCTCCTGTGTAGGGATGGAATTCGGAGCCTGATTATTAACTAAACAATAATTACTGACTGTAGTAGCAAGGTAAACATACATGCTTGTATCGAAATTCTTATAAAGTTCATCACCTGTTGAATTATTAGGTTCAGTTACTCGGATTGCAGAAATATTATCTTTAGGAATATCACCATGTGCCATTAATGTTGCCTGACTCATTAAGTATAAGATTTGAGGTACAGAATATTGTGAAGTTCCTACAGGAACCTTACCCGGTAATACATAGTTGCTTTCAATATAATTTTTTATATATAAAGCAGCAGTTATAACATCATTTACACTAACCGGATCTCCATAAGCAGGACTATCCAAATCATTGAAGTTCAAGAATTGTGATAAACCAAATCTGAATAAGATAACACCATCTGCACCATTATCAACAACAGTCTGTGCGTCATCGAAAAGTTCTGTGTATGTCAATTTTGTAGGATTGTCATCGGATAAATATGACTGTAAACCAGACCAGATTTCAGCACCGTTAGAGTTTTCGATAAACCATTTTGTTGTTGAAACAAGCCATTTTGTTCCTGCATTATAATTTCCTTTATATTGCATTGGTATAATTACATCCAAATATTTGGAAATTGTTGGAATATCCTGACCATAATAATAAATGTTATCAGTGGTCTCAGGCATAACAGCTGCAGACATTATAATATTTGGGTTTACAGCACGACATGCTTCACAAGCTTGTCTTACAAATTCATTAATTGCTGCAGTTCCGCCAGAAGTTTGATAAGCATTTCCAGGATATCTTAAATAATCAAAGTGAACACCAACTACACCAGGTAAGCCTGCATAATATTTGGCCTCATCAATAATAGTATTGAAGTAAGCTTGATTAATTGATCCACCAGATACTGGATTGACCCATGAACCGCCACTGTAGAATACTTGCATCCAAATGTGTGTATTTATTCCATGAGCTTTTGCGTTTTCAATCCATGATACTACAGCGGACTCACCATACAATTGGAATGCATAGAAGTTTAAGAAAATGTCAGATGTTCCTAAAGTTTCGAATGTTGACAAATCAATATTATACATATCTGCTCCAAATGACCAGTAACCATATCCACGGGAACCGTAAGTGGTTACAATAATCTGAGTCACACCTCCGGAACCAGTATAGTCATCATCACCTATAAAGTCATATGCAACAAAATATGTGCCAGGAACTAAATCTACAGTAAGTTCAGCCATACCATATTCACTAGTAACAACAGGACTGTATTCTTTTGAACCGATTGTGAAGTAAATATTCTTGTTAGCAATCGGATTATTATTCTCATCATATAATGATACAAGCAAAGGAATATTAGTCATGTCTACAAATGTAGTTGAAGAATCCCATTCAATTGAAGTTGGAATTTTTTTCTTAACTGTAACATATGCTTGACCGCTTGAAGGATTTATCCTATCTTCACCATTATAATAATATTTTACAAGATATTTTCCTGTATTAAGATTGATTGTTAAAGAAGCAAAACCAAATTCATTAGTATATCTAGTATAATTTACACCATTGATATTGAATATTACTTCTCTATCTGCTAATGGAATACCATCTACAGTTAACTCAACAGGGAATTTTTCACCAATACCATACTCAACAATAGTATCTTCACCAGTTAATGTAGATGTACTGCTATTAATTACAAGAAGTTGTGTAGAATCCCAAGTATCTTGATAACCCGGACTATTAAATTCATATTTTACATCATAAATTCCAGGATTTAAATTAATAGTTATTCTTGCAGTATTGTTTTCATCAATAGTTCTTGTATAGGTTACGCCATTAATTGTAAAGTAAAGTGGCATGTTAGCAAGAGTATCATTAGTTTCAGCATGTACAGTAACATCAAAAGTCTCTTTCTTATTATAATATAAAGTAGTATTACCTATATCAAAGTAGACTGGAATACCTTCAATTATATTAAGAGTACTAGTTGCACTTGATGATCTATATACTGCATCACCTTCATAGACATACTCAACAGTATATGTACCAGGTATCAAGTCCTCTTCAATAGTAGCTATACCATTATCATCAGTTGTAACTGGAGTTGCAGTACTACCTGCATAAATAACAATCTCCTTATTAGGAATACCATAACCTAACTCATTAACAAGTTCAGCAGTAATAGTTTGAATGTCACCAGAAGTATAGTTATAGTCATTAGTTATAATACGGGTAGCTGATGAACCTAATACAGTAATAGTATTAGCAAATGTATAATTATCATTACTATTATATGAAGTTATTATATATTCACCTGGATTTAGGTTAATGTTTAATTTAGCAATACCATCATTATTAGTAGTACGTGTATAAAATACACCATGAATATTAAAAGTAATATCAGTATTAGCTAATGGATTACCTTGACCATCCAAAAAGGTAGCATAATACTGATGGTCATCCTTATATACCTTAACCAAATCTTCACCATATATAGTAGGCAATACAGTAATGTTATTAGAAGATAAGTAACCATCATTAGGATGTATTGCAGTTAATATGTAGGAAGTAGGTAATAAGTTAATATTTAATCTAGCAATACCATTATCATTAGTTTTACGAGTATAGAATACTCCATTAATATTAAAATTAACATCAGTATTAGCTAATGGATTACCTTGACCATCCAAAAAGGTAGCATAATACTGAGTATCATTTCTGTAATATTTAGTTATATCGTGACCTTGAATAGTAGGTAAAACAGTACATGAAGCAGTAGTTGAATCTTCTGAATAAGTACCATTACCTTTATAAATTACACCAATTCCATAATCTCCAGGAATTAAATTGATTGCAAGTGAAGCTTGTCCATTTACATCAGTAGATCTAACATAATCAACACCAGAGACTGCGAATATTAAACTTTGATTAGCTAACTTATTTCCATTTTCATCACTTAAGGTAGCTACAAGTTTTGTTCCATTTTTATAATATAAAGTTATATCAGGTGCATCGATTTTTACACCTATTGTATCATCATCATTTACACCAATAGTGTTTTCATCCAAGTTTGTATCAACGTTGTTAATTGATAAATTATTTGAAGAATCTGACCCCACATTTAAATTTTCAACAGCCAAAAGATCACCAGATGCATCTTGGCCAACATAGGTGTCATTTACACTTATTTCACTTGCGGAGATAACACCAACCGACACAAATGCGATTAATATAATCAACGCTAAAAATATTCGTTTTTTCAAAATACTTTACCTCCATCATAACGTATTTAACAACTATGGAAAAATACTATTTTCCATTATACTAATACTATTAAGAATATCTTATATAAAGTTATTTGTTTAGTTAATTGGCTCATAATTAAGCAATTTCAAAAAAAAATATTTAAAATAGGTGAAAATAATAAAATAATGGAAAATAATCGTAAATAGAACATTAAAAAGTTAAAAAGATATGATTTAATTAACTAGGATAACAAAATATATTGATAGTAAAATCATAAATAAAACAGTTCTTATATCAAATTTGATATTTAAATTACTATTAATATTAAAATTAAGTATTATATAACAATATTTAATTAAAATCAATAATTTAATACTAAAAAAAGAAAAAATAAAAGATGTAAATCAATTTTACATCATTGGAGGCATACCGCCCATTCCGCCCATTCCACCAGGCATTGGAGGCATACCACTATCATCATTTCCAGACTCATCAGGACCAGTGGAAGTTAATGCATTTCTTGCTGCAATCATATCATCAATACGGAGTATCATTTCAGCAGCTTCACCAGCAGATTGGAGAGCTTGAACTTTAACTCTTAAAGGTTCAATAACACCAGCTTCCCTCATATCTACAACTTCACCAGTGAATACATTAATTCCAATAGCATTTGAGTCTTCGTGAGCAGCTTTTAAATCAGCAATTAAGTTAATGGTGTCCAAACCTGCATTTTCAATTAAGGTTCTTGGAATAACTTCTAAAGCTTCAGCATATTTTAAAATAGCTAATTGTTCTCTTCCACTTACAGATTCACCATAATCTCTTAATGCTTTTACTAAATCTATTTCACAAGCTCCTCCACCAATGAGAACTTTACCTTCTTCGATAGTAGCTGCTACTACACCTAAAGCATCATCTAAAGCTCTAGCGATTTGTTCAGTAACATAACGGGTACTTCCTCTTAAAACAATTGAGGATGCTTTTGGATTTTCACATTCTTCAATGAATGTTAATTTATGGTCGAATACTTTTTCAAGGTAAACTTTTCCAGCACTACCTAATTTATCAGCAGATAAATCTTCAATATCAGTGACTAATTTAGCACCGGTAGCTTTTTGAATTCTTTCCATATCTGATTTTTTAACTCTTTTAAATGCCATGATGCCTGCTTTTTTAAGGTAATGTTCAGCTAAATCATCGATACCTTTTTGACAGAACAATACATTAGCACCGGAATCGATAACTTGATTAACTAACTCTTTAATCATTTCTTCTTCATTATCTAAAAATGCAGCAAATTGATCAGGAGAGGTTATGTCGATTTTGGTATCGGTATTGATATCTTTTAATTCAATAGGATATTTCATGATTGCAATTTTTGCATTTTCAACAGTTTCAGGCATGTTTTTAGAAACAGGAGTTTTATCAATTACAATACCTTCAGCCAAGAAGGAATCTTCTACAGAATCTCCAGAAACTCTTTGAATATTAATGTTATCTATATCGGATACTCCATCTTCTTCAATTCTTAAAGCAGCTTCAACAACTAATTGAGCTAAATGATCTTTTGCATAATCTGATCCTTTACCACTCATTGCAGTTGAAGCAACACTTATAAGGGTTTCTTTATCATCAGCATCGATAGCTATATCATTTAATATTTCAACAGCCTTAGCAGTTGCATTTCTAAATCCTTTAACAACAACAGAAGTTGCGATACCATCTTCTAATAATTCTTCAGCTTTAGCTAATAATTCACCAGCAACAACGACAACAGAAGTAGTTCCATCTCCAACAATTTCTTCTTGTTTTTTAGCAGTTTCTACAAGCATACGTGCAGCCGGTTGTGCAATATCCATTTCTCTCATGATAGTTGCACCATCATTTGTAATGGTAATGTCACCCATACCATTAACAAGCATTTTGTCCATTCCTTTAGGACCAAGAGTAGTTCTTACAATACCTGCTAACACTTTAGCAGCAGTAATGTTCATTCTTAAAGCATCTCTTTTAGAATATCTTTCAGTTCCTTCAGGAAGAATAAATATTGGTTGATTTGCCATATATTTTCACCTTTAAAATTAATTTATAATAATTGTATTAAACATTATACATTAATAATATTGATTTGTGGTTATATAAAAAGATTACCTTATCAAAGAAAATTCAGAATAAAATTGATAAATTTTTAAAAAATAAATTAAAAAAGAAATAAGTGCTTAATTAAAAGCACCATAAATATGGGGAAATTTAAAAATTAATGTCTAATAGATTTAAAATGGGAAATCTGATTCAATAATCGGTAAACCTAAAGGACCTTCAACATCAACACCAACAATAGGCATGCTGATAGGGCCGTTCAACGGAATACCAACATTGCTTACAGGTAAACTGAAAGGACCATTTAATGGATTATCAATTCTGCCATTGTCATCTGTAGGAACATCTGCTGCAGCAACAAACGGAAAACCGAAAGAATTTCCTAAAGCATCAGTACCCATAGGTACACTGAAAGGACCTGTTAAGGGGATGTTAACAGTTGCTAAAGGAAAATTTAAAGAATCATGGAAACTATCAGCGCCCATAATAGGGATTTCTCCATTAAATCCGTCCACATCAGAAGATGCGGAAACAACATTTACACCAATTAATGCAATAGAAATTATTAATAAAGTCACAATTTTTTTCATAATAACAATTCCAAAAAGATTATTGCAAAGTTAAATGTAACAAATATTGTTTATTTTTAATTACATAGACTTAATTAAGTTTATATATTAAAAAAATATTATATAAAGTTTTTTGAAAGTAAGTAATTGCTTGCATCCCAATAAATTTAAAAATAAAACATTAAATGAATATATCGAAAATAAAAAACTATTAAAGTCCAATTTGAAATTTCAAAATGAATATTAAAAATTTGAAAACTCTTAAAATTTTAAAAGAGAAAGTACATATAATATATTATATGTATCAAAAAGTCATTGAAGATATAAAAAGAAACCTTGGTGAAAACAAGGATTTAAACCGCAAATATTTAATATCTCAAATAGAAATTTATAAAACCCATGAATATTCAACAGAAATAATTAAAGAGATTTCCAGAATGATTTGGGAATGTTTAACTCCTGAAGAACAAGAAGAATTCGCAAGAATTGTTGAAGAGGAAAATCCCATTAAGGAAGTATTGATTGAAGCCGAGTTTTATATCCAAAACAATGACTACAAAAAGGCATTGGAAAAACTGGACTCCTTTTTGAAAACACACCCCAAATTATATGAAAACGATAAGATTAATGAATACCACAGTTTTTCAAATCCTCTAGAAGAATTGATATTTAATGAATATGTGGGATGTAAAAAGGAGCTAAGATACATTCCTGATAATCAACCATTAGAAGATCTATATTATGCCTATGGATTCCTTTTAAGAGATGCTTCAAGATTAGAAGAATCAGAAATAGCTTTAAAGGAAGCGCTTAAATTAAATCCAGTTTCAACAAAAATAATTCTAGAATTATGTGATATCTATAAAATGAGAACCCCTACATTTAACAAATTTTATTTTTATACCATGGATGCACTCAAATACGCCTATTCCGGATATGAACTTGCTAAATGCTATAGAAATTTAGGATTCTATTATTATGAAGAGAACAACATCGAATTGGCAATAGCATGTTATAAATATAGCTTAAAATATGAAAAGGATTACTTTACACAAGAGCGAATCAAACAGCTTGAAAGCAATAATGACATTATATTAAATGAAAAAAATTGTGAAGAGTTACTGAAAAGTAAACACATTAAATTAGAGCCGGATTCTTTTATAATTGAAAATTTAGAAAGATTAGCTGTTGAATATGAAAATGATGATTTATTAAATCAGTCATTGTTCTTCTATAGACTTTTATATTCCATTAAAAAAGAAGAAAAAATTTTTGATAAAATAAAGCAACTAGATTTTAAAACCAGAAGGAACAAAAGAAAAATTTAATTATATAATTATATTATAATATTATATAGGTGATTTTAAAATGTGTTCTAGTGGTGGGCCAATGGCCGATATTGATTTAAACAAATTGAAAACAAAAAGATATAGATGTTTAGACTGTGGAAATGAATTTAAAGGACTTGGTAAGAAAGTTGTTTGTCCATCTTGCCAAAGTGACAACGTAGAAGCTAAAGAATAAATAATTATTTATTCTTCTTTTTTTATTTTTTTGGGATTGAAATGAAAATTGATTTTGGTTATGATGAGATATTATTCCTAGAGGGAGAAAGCGGTACTGTTGGCATTGTAAAAATAGCCCATGACAATAAAATGCTTTTTATAGCAACACAAGATAATGAAGAAATAGTCCAATTTCTTGAAAAAGATGATATCATAGCAGTATCCAATTTCAAAAAAGATAAAAGAGCTATTAGAGCACAGGCATATTTAACCCGTGAAGAAGACTCACCAATCGTAATCTTAAATAAGAATCACCCCTCAACTAAAAGATTAGCTCAAGTATTGTCCGTAGGCGAAAAAGTAAACTTAAACTGTAACATTACACCAGGAACACACCCTGAACAGGACGTATTATGTTCATGCGATTCCTTATCTGGCTTATCTATTGCCAAAACAGCAACTGGCGTGAAACTAAATAGAAACCATAACGAATATACTATTGAAAGGTTTTAACATGAATGACTTTACATGGATATATACATTTTTAGGACAATTATTAGTTTTAATAGCTATCATAGTTGTCATATTATTTATTATAGCCCTGGTTTTTGGAAGAATGTTTATTAAAAAAGACATTGTAATATTTCCAAAAGCCATATTATTCATAATTGATACTCTTTACTCACCATTCAAATCAATAGCCAAACTTTTAAAACTTGATGATCATTTAATTGACAACATGAGTATTGAAATAAGAAATGACCTTAACAAGAAAAAGTTTAAAGACATTCCTGCCAACAAAACATTAATCTTTTTGCCTCACTGCTTAAGGCATAGAGACTGTCCTGCAACACTTCAAAAAGAGGGTATTAATTGTACCTGCTGCGGATTATGTTCCATTGGTGTTATCAAAAAGAAAGCTCAACCAAAAGGATATAAAATATATATTGTACCTGGATCAAGCTTCGTTAAAAAAATAGTAATGGAAAATAAGTTCAAGGGAGTTATTGGAGTGGCATGTCATGAAGACTTAAATCAAGTGATGATGTTGCTTTCTGACTTTTCTCCACAGGGAGTTTTACTTACAAAAACTGGATGTTACGAAACAAAAGTAAATATTAGTGAAGTATTGGAATTAATTGACTCAAAAAATCAATCATAATACTTCATAAATTCTAAAGATTCTTCAGTTTGATTAAATTCATCAATGAAAGCTTTTAAATCTTTGATAAATTCCTTTTTTCTTTCGTTTAAATCCTCAATTTCAGAATAATCTTTTCTTACTGCAATATTCATTATAATATCATCAGTTTCCAAATTGATTTCAGGTAAAAGTAAATCATCAAGTTCTTCCATAATCTAACCCCTTCCAAGTTCTTGATGTGCTCTTGCTAAATGTCCTGCCGCCAAAGCACCAACTAAAGATAATTCTCCTGCAAGAACTGTACTAGCAACAATTTCAGCAAATTCACGAGCCTTGCCTGAACCTGCAACACCTAAAATATTTAATCCTTCATTTGCAACTTCCAGACTTGTTCCTCCACCCACAGTTGCAACAGGTAAATCCGGTAAGTTAACAGAGAAGTATAAATCCCCATCACGTGCTTCAGCAGTTGTAATACCAAGAGATCCTTCAACAACATGAGCAGCATCCTGACCGGTAGCCAAAAATATTGCCGCAACCATATTTGCATAATGAGCATTATAAGCTAGACCTCCACTGACTGCAGAACCGATTAAGTTTTTAGCGACATTAACTTCTTCCATTGCCTCAGCAGTAGTCTTTAATTTTTTATTAACAATATCCTTAGGAATTAAAATATCTGCAACAACACTCTTTCCTCTGCCTTCAACAATGTTAATTGCTGCCGGTTTTTTATCAACGCATGCATTGCCGCTTAAAGCAATATGGCGAGCAGAAGTTTCACTAGCCAATTTATCTAAAATCTTTTCTGTTGCAATTGTAACCATGTTCATACCCATACTGTCTCCAGTTGAAAAAACAAAACGGGGATAAACATAGGAACCTGCAATTAATATCGGATCAATTTTCAGAAGCTTACCATGTGAAGTTGTACTTTCGGCAATTTCTTTTAATTCATCGAAATTATCAATAAACCATTGTTTAATTTCCATGGATTGTGTAGCATTTTCAGTTTTAATAACTGGTGCACGTGTCATAATATCTGATAATACATGAGCATTAACACCACCTGATGCAGTTATAGTGGAAGCTCCCCTGTTGATTGAAGCCACAAGTGCTCCTTCAGAGGTTGCAAGAGGAACAAATACTTCACGATTGCAGTTATCCCCATTAATTTTTAAAGGACCTGCAATTCCCATAGGCAGTTGTAAAACTCCAATAGAATTTTCAATGTTTCTGGCTGAAGCCCTTTCCATGTCTAAACTATAATTAGAGATATTATCCAAATTAATAGAATATTTCTTTTCTAGAAACTCACGCCTAATATCTGTAGCTTCTTTAGCTGAAACCTCTTTATCAACCTGATAAAGCTTCATTTCACCTTTTAATAATTTATCAATAATTTCTGAGCGATTCATTTTAAATTTCCTTTTTAATTAATTCTACAATTTCAGAAGGCATTTTAGCTACTTCAACACCAGCATTATTTAAAGCTTCAGTCTTACTGGCTACGGTACCTGTATTACCCTGGATAATAGCACCTGCATGACCCATTCTTTTTCCAGGAGGTGCAGTTCTTCCTGCAATGTATGACACAACAGGTTTTGTCATTTCATTTTTAATGAATTCAGCAGCATTCTCTTCAGCATTACCTCCGATTTCACCAATTAAAACAACAGCATCCGTACCGTCATCTTCTTCAAATTTTTTCAAAACTTCAATATAATTGGTACCTATGACTGGGTCTCCACCAATTCCAACACATGTACTTTGACCAATTCCGGCACGGGTAAGTTCACTAGCTATTTCATAAGTTAAAGTACCACTTCTTGAAATTACACCAACATTTCCTTCTTTAAAGATGTGGGTAGGCATAATTCCTAATTTTCCAACACCCGGAGAAATAACTCCTGGAGTATTAGGTCCGATAACTACAGTATCCATTTTATTTGCATAAGCCATAATGTCCATAGAATCATGGATAGGAATGTGTTCAGATATGATTATAACCATATCTAAATGTTTAATTGATTCAAACGCAGCATCTTTTGCAAATTTTGCTGGAACAAAAATTATTGAAGAGTTAACATCAGTTTCTTCAGTAGCTTCTTCAACAGAATTGAAAATTGGTACACCTAAAAAGTCTTGGCCTCCTTTTCCAGGAGTTACACCAGCTTCAATACATGTATCATACTTTAACATTTGTTCCGTATGAAAAGAACCTTGTTTTCCAGTGATTCCTTGAACTAAACACTTTGTATCCTTATCTAAAAAAATCATACTATAACACCTTAATTAACGTAAAATTCTTGTTTTATTTTGAAATGGAACTGCCAGATCAATAACATTGCCGTTCATAAATGCAGTGGCGGAAAAGATTACGCTACCCGGCAATACATTGCAAGTTGTTCCCCTTTCAACCAAATAAGTATTCTTATTTCCAAGTGCTGCTCCAATCATAGCACCTGCAATTACACCAACAGACTCTATATTCTCAACTGTAGCCACTACAACAGGATCATCTGTTTCAGAAGATACATATCCTACACCAGGGATTTTTCTAGATTTGGCTTCAATCAAATCAGACACATCAGTCAAATCGTCCATTCCCTTAGCTGCCTTAATAGCTGAGTTTGCAACATCAGCTACAAAAGGCTCTCCACCATAAGTATCAAAACCTAAAACAATTGCATCAGAGTAATATCCTGGACGAATTTTAGCTTCCGCATAGGATATTCCTTCACCAGCATCGGACTCACTATCTGAAATTCCGGACAAATCCCCTAGACTTTCGGCACAGTATTTTAAAAGATTAACAATGCCTCCATTAATATCTTCAAGCAAATCATCTTCAACAAAAGCACTGACAACAACATCATCACCAGTGACATTAGTTAAAGCAGCATGGCTTGCTCCTAATTCAATAATACTATAGAGATTTTGTTCTATATTTTCAGTTAATGCAGTACTACAGGACACATCATTTTTAGAAATGTCAGCCCCTATAGCTGTAATTTTCAAAATAACACCTTTAATATTTAATTTGAAAAAATTAATAAAATAATTAAATTTTATCTGTAATATATTATGTTAGTTAATTTATATAAATATTAAGCAAAGAACTTTCAAAATTATTAAAAGGATAATGAAATATATATTAAAATAGAGGTGATTTGAATTTTAACAAGTGCATTTTTGTTATTTTTACAGGGATTGCGTGAAGCTTCGGGAGGTTTTTTTGACCAATTTTTCATGAGCTGTACAGAATTTGGAAATATACATATAATCCTGTTTTTAATAGGAATACTCTATTGGGCGTATGACAAAAAATTTGGAGAATACCTGTTGGTATCTTTTGCATTTTCACGTCTTTTAAATAGTTTTATTAAACTTACAACATGTGTATATCGTCCTTGGATTCAAGATTCTAAAATTCATCCTTACGAAGGAGCTTTGAAAGATGCGACTGGATATTCACTTCCTAGTGGACATTCAACATCTTCTGGAATATTGTTCCTGGGAACATTTCTTAAAGGAAATTTCACAAAAGGATTTAAAATTTTTTCAATAATCTGTTTAGTATTAATCTGTTTTTCCCGTTGTTATCTGGGAGTTCACAGTTTATTGGATATTGTTGTCGGTTTAATAATTGCCTTTGCATCATTATGGATTGTTGGAAAATTATTTGATAAACTAGATGATAACCCTAATTTTGACTTAATTTTATTGGGTGCAGGAATAGTATTTTCTATCTTGCTTATAGCATATGCTACATTTAAATCATATCCAATGGATTATAATGCTGCAGGTAAATTAATTGTTGAACCTGCTAAAATGGCTCTTGAAGCATATAAGGACGTAGGATTTTGTATGGGTATATTAATATCATGGGTAATTGAAAGAAGATTCATCAAATTTTCCTGTGAAGGACCTATTGAACGTAGATTTTTAAGAATTGGTGGTGCTTATATCGGATATATGATTATTATGAACATTTTATATCCATTAATTAAAAGCAGTTTCAATCCACAAATTTCAAATCTTTTAAATTTCTTCATGTTCCCATTGTTTGTGATGTTAATTGTACCGGCAATTATCAAATTCTTCCAAAATCGAAGCATAGATGTTTATGAAGAAAATTCATAAACATTATTTTATTTTTTTTCTCTTTCGAAATGACAAAAATTTTAGAAAAAATTAATTAATAACAATATTCAAAAATATTTATAATGTATTCACAAACTAAAATAGCAATTCCAATTTTTCAAACAAAAATTGATGAAGTAATAGAAGTTGCAAATGATTGCATTAAAAAAGGTGCTGATGTTTTGGAGTTCAGAATTGATGCACTTAAAAATCCTGATTTTAAAGAAATTAAACAAGTTATTGAAGAAATTAATTTCCCAATGATTGCAACCAATAGAATATCAACTGAAGGAGGATCTTTTAAAGGCTCTGAAGAAGAAAGAATTGATATTCTATACAAATGTGCTGATTTAGTTGAATATGTGGATATTGAACTTCAAAGTGATGACAAATACATCAATATGATTCATGATACTGGAGTAAAGACAATCGTATCATACCATGATTTTGAAAAAACTCCAGAAATTGATGAAATAACTTACATTGTTAAAAAAGAATTAGAGCTTGGAGATATTGCCAAAGTTGCATTTATGCCAAATGATTTAGATGATACTTTGAAAATATTAGCTATTCTTTCTCACTGCGACAATACTATTGCCATTTCCATGAGCGATTTAGGCAGTTACACTAGAGTCATGGCCTCTAAATTTAACTCACCAATTACTTTTGCCGCAGGCAGAGATGCTACTGCTCCAGGACAAATTGATATTGAAACAATGAAAGCATTATTAAATATGGATTTAAATATCATGGAATAAGGTGATTTAAATGGCTAGTAAGGGTACTTTAGCTGTAGGTATTATAATATTAATTTTATTTGTTGCAGGAGGATATTTCCTATTTGCTGGAGATTCCGTTACTGTGAATATAGATGGAGAAAATGTAACATCCCAAACAATAATTTCACCATTTGCAGGGGTAGATACAAATCAACTAAATCAAGAGATATGCAATTATACAATGCAAACAATACATAGCCCAGATGGTGATATTACTAGTTTAAAACAAGGAATTTTAAGAATTTGTCTTGCCCATGGTCTTAATAATGTAAAACTTACTGTTAACACTCCTTTAGGTAAAGATAAAATTCCATTGATATTCCATGTTGAAGGATCATCAATGTATCCAACATTAAATGATGGTCAAACCATTACGGTTTTAAAAACAAAAAGCATTCAAGTGGGAAATATTGTAGTGGCTAATTCAACAGAATATGGAACCATTGTCAAAAGAGTTTCAGAAATTAACGGAGACAGGGTTCATTTAACTAGTGATAATACCAATGTCGAATATGAAAACATAAACGGTACCATGCATCAAACAAAGGGAATTGACACTTGGGTCAATACGAACGATATTTATGGTGTTGTGCAGATTTAGCTGCACCACATTCTTTTTTTAAAATTTTACATCAAAAAAAAACTTTATAAAAAAAATCAACAATATTTAAATAATTTCAAATAAAAAAAAACAAATTTAGCAATAGTGCAGTATTAAACTGCACCATCACCCTCTTCACCTGTTCTAATTCTAATTACATTATCAACAGGATAAATAAATATTTTTCCATCTCCTATATTTCCAGTATGGGCTGAGTTTTTTATTGCATTTACAATCAAATCCACACCTTCATCTTTTACGATAATTTCAATACGTGTCTTTGGAATTAAATCAATACAATAACTAGATCCACGATATGATTCCTTAATACCACGTTGGCTTCCTCTTCCTTTGACTTCGGAAACATTCATTCCTTCACAGCCTACTTCCAATAATGCTTTTTTTACATCCTGATATTTTTCTTGTCTTATTATTGCAACTACACTTTTCATTTAAATCATCCTAGTTTAAATTGTATGCTGATTCTTCGTGAATATTTGAATCCAATCCTCCGATTTCTTCTGATTCTTCAACTCTAATTCCAACGGTTTTATCTATTATTTTAGCAAGCACGAAACTGATAGTGAATGCATATGCCATTGTTGCTATTACACTGATAATCTGTATTAGAACCTGTTCAGGATTTCCATATATCAATCCTGCAGTTCCACCAATTGCAGGTACTGCAAATATTCCTGTTGCGATAGCACCCCATATTCCTGACATACCGTGAATTCCCCATACATCCAAAGCATCATCATAACCGAGTTTTGCTTTTAGGGAATAAATTGCGAAATATGAAATTAATGGAGCTATAGCACCAATAATTAATGCACCGAAAACATCAACGAATCCTGCTGCCGGAGTAATTGCAACCAAACCTGCTATTCCACCGGAAATTGCACCTAAAACAGTTGGTTTTCCAACAATAAATGTATCTAATAATGTCCATACGATTAATGCTGTTGCAGCGGATACGTTAGATACTATTATTGCATTTGCTGCAAGACCGTTTGCTGCAAGGCCTGAACCACCATTGAATCCCATCCATCCAAACCAGAGTAATGCTGCACCGAGTACTGCATATCCTAGATTATGTGGAATTAATGATATATCTTTTCTTCTTCCTAAAACTAATGCTACTGCCAATGCAGAAACCCCTGAATTAATATGAACAACTGTTCCACCTGCAAAATCCAGAGCACCCATTTGCATTAGCCATCCTCCACCCCACACCCAGTGTGCGATAGGGATATAAACTAAACAAGCCCATATAATAATAAATAATATCCATGCTCTTGTTTTCATCCTTCCGACTAATGCTCCAGATATTAATGCTGCAGTCAATCCTGCGAAAGCACACTGAAACATTACAAATAGCAGTGTTGGTATTGATCCTGTTAAATCCTCTAATCCTATTCCTTGCAGGAAGAAATGGGATGGGGAACCAATAAATCCATATAATGACGGTTCACCAAATGCAAACTGATATCCGAAAATCACCCAAATTATACTTAATATTGAAAATGCAATGAAAGTTAAAAACATTGTATTTAAAACATTCTTTCTTTTACTTAATCCTCCATAAAAAAATGCTACAGCCGGAATACTCATCAATAAGACTAAAAGAGTACATATGAGAATCCATGCTGTGTCACCTGCACTAAAAACATCCATTTTATCTTACCATTTTATCATTTTATAAATCATATCGGAATACGGCTTCCGACTTCCGACAAACATATATTGAACTTTAAAGTATATAAAGTTTTAGATGAAAATCGAATAATAGATTTTGAAATAGACTAAAAAAAAATTGAAAATAATATATAATATTAAAATGAAAATAAAATACAAGTAAAGTTTAAAAACTTAAATAATAAAATGAAATTTCTTAAATTTAATAAAAAATTGTGTTATTATGAAATCCTCAACTCAGGCATATTTATGTGTATTTGCAATCGTTGCATTAATCGCCTTTCTATTAAGTGGCGTATTTGCCAATATTGTAGTCATTGATAATTCAAATTCTACAAAGATTATTGCAATTGAAAATGATTCATTTGAACCACATCACATTGAAAATGTTGAAATTATAGTGCCTAAAGTTGTTAACAATACAACACATGTTACTAATAACACAACGACTAATGGAACTACAACAAGTCACGTGATTGAAGTGACAGATAATACATGGAATTATAGAGGTGGCCAATATGGATAAAAAAGATAAATTCATAAGAGATAGTGTCTACGGAGATATTAAATTATCTAAATTTGAAGTTGAAGTAATGGATATGCCACAATTCCAACGCATAAGGAGAATTAAACAGTTAGGATTGATTGGTTTAATATATCCTGGAGCGAACCATACCCGATTTGAACATTGTATTGGAACAATGAATTTAGCATCCAAACTAGCTACTAAACTAGACCTAAGTGAAGATGAAATTGAACTGCTTAGGATTTCAGGACTTCTTCATGATGTAGGCCATGGCCCATTTTCCCATGTATCTGAGGGAGTGCTTTCATTTCCTCATGAAAAGCTTACAGAACATGTAAGTGAAAAAACATCAATGCATGACTTACTTGATAAAAAATTCGACACAAAAAAAATAGTTGAAATTATTCACGGAGACGGACCTTTGGGCCCAATCATTTCTGGAGAATTAGATGTTGACAGAATGGATTATCTCTTAAGAGACTCCCACAATACCGGTGTAGCGTATGGAGTTATTGATTATGAAAGAATCATATCCAATTTAACATTAGATGACGGGTTAGTGCTTGATATTAAAGGAGTTCAAGCTGCCGAAGGAGCACTTGTATCAAGATACTTTATGTATCCAAGTGTCTATCAACATCACACTACAAGAATTATTAATGCAATGTTTAGAAGAGCATTGAAAAAGGAAATAGATTCCGAAAAGATTAAAGAAATGGACATGTACAAATACGATGATTCAGACATTATTTCACTATTCAGGCAAAGTGACGATGAAATCGTTAGGGATTTAATTAATAGAATTGACAATCGTATCATACCTAAAAGGGTAAAGACCATAAGGTTGGATAACTTTAAAAATCCTGAAAAATTATACAAGATTGAACAAAAAACCCTTAGAAAAGCTGAAGAGGAAATAGCTGAAGACTTTAACATGGACAAAAATTATGTTTTCATTAATATTGCAGAATATCCTCGCTTTGATGAAATGAAAACGCAGGTCAATGTAGACAATAAGTTATATCCATTGACTGAGATTTCAAATATTATAGGTGCGTTAAGCAAAGCGAGATTCAATATTCCTGACATTAGTGTTTATGTTCCAATAGAAGAAAAAGAAAGATTTAAAAAATTAAAACTAAATCATTATTTGGATCTGCCGGAAATAGACAGGGAAAAATTCCACGGAATACATTATGACCAGATAAAACTATTTTAAGTGATAAAATGATTGTTGTTGCGATAACCGGAGCCAGTGGAGTAATATATGGAATAAAACTACTTGAAGCTCTAAAAGAATTGAAAATTGAAAATAGTTTAATTATTAGTGATACTGCAAGAACAGTAATAAAATGCGAAACTGACTGGAAAATAGAAGACATTATGAAATTGGCAGACAATTATTATGAGTTTGATGATTTGACTGCAGCAATTAATAGCGGTTCATTTAAATTTGACGCATTGGCTATCGTACCATGTTCCATGAAAACCCTATCCTCAATCGCTAATGGATATGCAGACAATACCATCACAAGAGTTGCGGATGTTAGTTTAAAAGAAAGAAGACGTACTGTAATTGTTCCAAGAGAAACACCACTTAGAACCGCACATATACAAAATATGCTTACCTTATCACAAGAAGGAGCCATAATTTTACCTGCAATGCCAGGATTCTATTCAAATCATGACACTGTTGACGAACAAATCAATTTTGTCGTAGGTAAAATACTGGACTCTTTAAACATAGAAAATAATCTATTTAAAAGGTGGGAGTAAATGTTAGAAGATATGGATTTTATTAAATCATGCGACGTTCCAGGCCCTACAAAAGAAGCCATAAGAGCAATAATACTCTACAAATCCGATGTTAAAGATACCGATAATGTAGTGGATGTAGGATGTGGAACTGGAGGTATTACATGTGAATTTTCTCAAAGAGCCAAAAGTGTAACCTCCATCGATATAAATCCTGAAGCTATTGAAATAACTCAGAAAAATCTTGATAAATTCGGACTTGGAGATAATGTCACATTAATCTGTGGCGATGGAGCAGAAGCACTGAATGATGTTGATGATATTGACATTGCCATTGTTGGGGGCAGCGGCAGGCAATTGGAAAACATCTTAGAGTTAATTGACTCCAGGTTAAATTCCAAAGGAAGAATAATTGTCACTGCAATATTGGTTGACACTAAGGTTGAAGCGGTGAACAAGCTCAAAGCCCTTAACTACAATCCAAGCATCATGGAAGTAAATATATCAAAAGGCAGAGTTTTAGACCGTGGAATTATGATGATGAGTGAAAATCCAATAGCCATAATAACAGCTAAAAAAAGATAAATTTTGGGGATTAAAATGGATGACCATAACAGATGGAAAATTAAGTTTTCAATAATAATGGTAATAGCAATAATCGTTATTTATGGATCAAACATACTTATCTTAAAAGATCCTGAACATGTTATTTCCTACATTTGGACTCATTTAGGATTCATTCCTGTAGATATTCTTATTGTAGCATTTGTACTTGATGAGATTATTGCAAAAAAAGAAAAAGAAGCAATGATGGAAAAATTAGATATGATTATGTCCACATTCTTCTCTGAAATAGGAAATGATTTGATAAGTCAATTGAGCAGTGTAAATACACATAAAGCAGATACAAATTATTTGGAATCTATAAAAAATTGGACAGACAAAGATTATGAAAATAAATTAAAAGAAATCAAGAACACAGAAATTGCATTTAAAGCAAATGTTGCACCGGAAGACAGGGAAGAATACTTAACAAACATTAGAGATTTATTAATTAACAAAAGAGATTTCATCGTTGGTTTAATTAATAACCCTAACCTACTTGAAAAAGAGGAATTTTCTGGTTTATTAAATGCAATACTTCACTTAGATGAAGAACTTGAACACAGGCCTGATTTAAGCAAAGTATCAGACATCGACTTCAATCATTTAAACGGAGATATGCAAAGAGTCTACAACAAATTAATTCATGAATGGGTATACTATCTAAGATATCTCAATAAGCATTATCCTTACATGATTGCATTAATCATACGTACTAATCCATTTGATGAAAGTGCAGATGTTTATGTAAAGGAATAAAAAAATGAAAAGCAGTATTATTTTATGTGGAGGACAAAGTAGAAGAATGGGTCAGGATAAAGGATCTATGATTATTAAAGACAAACCCATGATTAAATACATACTTTCTACATTAAATAATGAAATAGATGAAGCAATAATTGTTTTAAATGATTGTAAAAGAATCGGCAATTACAAGGAATTCATAAATCCCAAAGACTACACCTACAAAATAAAATTTGTAGAAGACACGATAAAAAATAAAGGCCCGATATCAGGAATTCTAACAGGACTTGAAAATATCACAGCCGAATATGCAATAGTATTTCCCTGCGATAATCCATTTATCAGCAAAAATACTATTCAATCTCTTTTTAATGAATTAACAGGCAATATACAGGCTGTCGTACCTTTCCATGACCCAAAAAATAAGTTAAAAACATCAGAACCATTGCACTCAATATACAATAAAAACATTATTCCATTAATAAATGAGCTAATTTTAAAGAATTCACTGCATATAAAAGGAATAATAGAAAAAATAGAAACGAAATACGTTTTAATTGATAATAAAAAAATATTAAAAAAAGAATTTAGAAATCTCAATAGTCCTGAGGACTTAGAGATATTCGATTAAATCTTTTGTTTTTGAAATTGCTGTATTTACAGCAGAGAAAATATCATCTTTAGTCAATGGATATTTTCCACCTTTCTGCATAGCGCAGATTCTACCTTCACGGGTGACTCCAACATTTAAACGAGCACTAGCGACACGTTCTTCTTCTAAAGTTGGGTCAATGACCATTTTTTCACCAATTTTGACAAAAGTGCACATAGCTACTTCATTGTTTATTGGTAAATCAAAGGTATTTTCTTCATCAAGTACAACTTCATCATCAACAATTGATGCGGTTGGTAATTTTGTACTTTTGAGTGCGGCCATAACAGCAAGTTCAGCAGCATCAAAGAGGTTACCGCAGTTATCAATGATATGTAAATCAATGAATAACATCCAAACGTGTTTACCTTCTTCAACACAGAGTTTGTCCAATTCTACCAATTCACTTTCACGGATTCCTCTATCAACAACACGTGCAAGTTCAATAGAATCATCACTAGGTGGTCCTGGTTCAAAAGTAGGATCAGCCATTGGTAACATTTCACAATTAGTCATTAATACACCAAGATCAGGAGTATCTGGGAATGGACTACCAAGTTGAGGTTTTATACCAACAATAACTTGAGTTCCACCAAGTTTTACTCTTGCAGAACCTTCAGCTTTAGAAATAACATTAGTTTCAATAGAAATGTCCCTATATTCATCAAGTGCCCTACCATCTTCACGTTTATCATTGATGATAAGGTTTGTAATGCTTTCTCTTGTAATTTCTGGTACTATATCCATATTAACCACCTATTCTGTAGAGTATTTTTTCATTAATGCTTCTTTTTGAAGCTCACTAACTTTCATACATCCTTCCATAGCTAAATCAATTGCTTTTTGGAATTCTTCTTCAGTTAAATCTCCATCACTTTGGAGTAAAGTAATTTCACCAGTTCTTGGCATTATAGCAATAGGAACATCAGCTTGTCCTTCTTTATCTTCAACTTCAGATAAATCTAAAACAACTTCATCATTAACTTTACCTGCTGCACAACCCACAACAATATCTTTCATAGGTACACCTGCATCAACAAGAGCAACAGAAGCAGCTGTAATACCAGCACAACGGGTTCCACCTTCTGCTTCAATTACTTCTATAAAAATATCAACCATTGAACGTGGATAATTTTCCAACATTAAAGCTGGTCTTAATGCATCAGCAGTAATTTTTGAAATTTCTGAAGACCTTCTATCTGGACCAGGCCTTTTTCTATCATCAACTGAAAATGGAGCCATATTATATCTGCATCTAATTACACCAGTATTTGGTTCAAGTAATCTTCTAATATATGATTCTCTAGGTCCATAAACAGCAACTAAAATTTTATTTCCACCAACTTCAAGGTAAGCGGAACCGTCAGCACGTTCAAGAACGCCTGCTTCAATTTTAATAGGACGTAATTCATTGTACTTCCTACCATCCTCTCTAATCATCTCAGACATCTTATCAACCTCATAAATAGAAATTATCGATTGTTTAATATAAATGAATTATTATTTGAATTATCACTGTAGGATATATTTTTATCTTTTTTATTTTGACTTTTCTTTTTCAATTCTTTAATAACGTCATAAAAATTTGGTTTATCCTCAGTTTGTTCATCATCACTTTTTTCTGGAGCTTCTTCATCAGATTCCTCTTCTGAAGATTCCTCTTCATCTGCTTCTTCAGGAACTTCTTCAGGAACTTCTTCAGGAGTTTCATCTTCAGTTTCGATTTCAGCATCCTTTTCTTTTTCAGCTTCAGCCTTTTCTCTTTCTTCTTGCTCTAACTCTTCTTTAAAGTTTTGGAGTTTAGGTTTTTCTAATACAAATTCTTCTTCAGTTTCCTCAGCTGGTATTTCACCATCAATAGCCAAGTATAATTTGTTTTTAATTTTATTAGTTAAACCAGAGGTATGAGCTTCAGCTTCAATAGTATGGATAATTTCCCTGGTAAGCTGTTCCATGTCTTCGTCTCCTTTAACCCAAACAAGACCATTTTGACCAACGACAATTTTACAGTTGGTCTTATTTTTAATCATGTTGATCATAGAACCTTTTTTACCAATTAATCTAGGAACTTTGGTTGGAGAAATATCTACAATAATTCCGCCTTTAAATTTACCCAAACCACGGCCTTTTAAACCAAGTTTAGCCTTTTTAACTTCATCCACATCAACTACTCTTAAAAAAAGTACATCTCCAACGTTATATACTTTATTAAGCTCTTTTTTATCCCTACCAAATACTTCAAAAGCAGGTAAAATTCCAGAATATGGAGAATTGATGTCTACATCCCACATTGAGAATCTAACATCGTTAATCTTACCGATTACAACATCTCCTTTTTTAGGAACATATTTGCTTTTGAGAGGGATTACACGAATTTTCTTATTTCTTAGAGAAACTAATCCAATTAAAGATGAGCAAACTTTGCCATTTTCTTTAAAAGTTCCTCTTCCTGGATAATATTCATCATCTGCCAATATTTGACCAGGAATTACTAAATTTTTATCTTCCACATATATCATAAAAATCCCACTCTATGAACATGAATATAATTATTTAATAGCTTTTGTCTCCGCTTCACCGCTTGAAATTTCAGCCATTTTAGCAGCAAAAGAATCCTGAAGACCACCAGGCATTTCTACAATACCAATCCAAGAACCATCCTGTTGCCATTCTTCATTTACAATTTCTCCAAACCCATGAATAATGGAATATGCACTACCTGCTGCAGAACCTGGTAAACGGACAGCAACTTTAACCTTTTCAAACCTGATTGGAATAAGAGGTTTAATTGCCTTAAGTGTAGATTGAACCTGTTGGTTTACAGAAGTAAACGGGTCAAACTTAACTTTTGCCTCATCACATGCATTTTCAATCCTTTGAACAGGATGAGGAAGCCCATTTTGAGGATTGATAGCTTCTTTAGCTATCGTATTGATAACAAGTTTTCTTTTATCTGCTTGCATTTGCCTTTTCTGGTCAGCAGTTAATTGAACAGTTCCCTTTTCAAGGATAATTTTAGAAACTTCAATAGGATCTGTAGTTTCAAAAACTTTATTCATTGCTTCTTCTGAAGCTTTATCTCCTTTTTTGGAGTCTTTAAAGATTTCTTCAACAGCTAAAAGATCTTCAATGGCAACATCCTGTCCATCAGGATTTCTAAATTCCGCTGCCAAATCAGGGTCAACCAATATCTCAAAATGATCGCCACCGAATTCATATTTAGCTATTATTGCTTCATCCACATTTACCATTGAAACATCCCTCAACTTTAATTAATAGAAAAAAATTTATTCATCTTCACTTTCTTCAGATTCATCTTCTTCTACAACTTCTTCTTCATCTTCTTTATTAAGAACACTTTCGATATAAGAAGTTACATCATCTTTGGAAAGTTTAACATATTTGCCATCTTCTTTCTTAATGACAGCTATTTCAACATTATCTGAAGTAGTATCGTGCTCAGTAGCTTCATTAATAGCAGTTATTGCTAATGTAATGGCATCATCAATTGATAAATCTTCTTTATATTGTTCTTCAAAAATTTCCATAGCGGCAGATCTTCCTGAACCAATAGCAGTTGCTTTGTATTGGATTAAAGCTCCACTTGGATCTGTTTCGAACAATTTACATTCTTCATTATACACTCCACCAATAATTAAAGCAGACCCGAATGGTCTTACTCCACCATTCTGTGTGTACAATTGTAACATGTCACATAATTTTTTAGCTAAACTGTCTACTCTAATAGGTTCAGTATAAGTTATTTTATTTATTTGAGCCTCTACTCTTGCCCTTTCAACTAATGCTCTTGCATCAGCTACAAGACCGGAAGTAGCTGCACCAATATGGTCATCTATCTTGAATAATTTTTCAATAGATGAGGATTCCACTAAAGTAGAAGTAGTTCTTTTGTCAACTGCTAAAACAATACCATCAGGGCATTTTACACCTATAGATGTAGTACCTCTTTTAACAGCTTCTCTTGCATATTCAACTTGGAAAAGTCTTCCATCTGGGCTAAATACAGTAATAGCCCTATCATATCCAGCATTTTGTAAAGGTTGCATATATTATACCTCACATTAAATAATTAATTTATAAATCTAATATTTTATTCAACATCTAAAAAACACAAAATTAAAACCAAATCTCCATGAAAAGGTACTTTTAATTTTAATCATGAAATATAATTAAAATATATTTTTCTTTTTACCATAAATCCAGTTGTTATTTATATGCTTAATACATTAATAAAGTTTTCTATTTTAAAATAACAAAAAGTTATTAAATAAATTTGGAGCATCCCTTTATAGTGCCTGAAATGCCTATGCAGGTAATTGAAATACGTTTTCTATTATAATTATGAGTCAATGCCAAACAAGACCTTACTTCATCTTCAAATCCTCTTTGACATCTTAAAATAGCTTTATATTCATTAAAAAAAGAAACATTCTCATTTTTAATTAATTCAATAGTCCATAAACTGAAATTGGAAGTATTATTTTCTCCCTGAAAACGAACACATGAATCCCAAACAATAGAAGTGAAATCATTTTTAGACAACACCTCTTCTGATTTAATATCCAAAACAAGATAATGAGTATGTTTTCTTTGAGATTTCGGAAGGACCTTAAGTTTCATCTATTCAACCACCTTAACACCAGATAAAATTAAGTTTTTTCTGTCCCCATTAAAGTCCAAAATATTTTCTGCAGTCCTGAAAGAATTTCCAACCTCTAAAGAAGTTAAACCTGTTTGAGTAAAAACAGCTTCAAAATCTTTAACTGTCCTTAAATCCAGTATTGATTCTGCACCAGAAGACAGAATTAATGGGAATTCATATTTTCTATGCAATTTATAGATATCTCTAAAGTTTGCCAGTATTTTTGATCTATGTGACAAATACGATTTTAAGATATCATTAAAAACAAGTTCGATAGCCACATTATTATCCTTTGCTTCACGTGCCAAAATATGATTTAGACCAGAATCATATCTTTTTAAGTAAGGTTTTGACAATATGTCCACCTGAATATTTTCCAAACAGTCACGGTTTACCTTCAAATTACCTCCCAAGACAGAGATGCATGAAGACTTATTTCTATATTTACGGACAATTTTTCTTATTTCAGAAACATTATTTGATTCTATATTTAAAGTATAATCAATTTCAATAACATCCTTCAACTCTTTTTTTAAATCATTCTTAAAAGTTAAAGCATTATCAAATTCATTTTGATTATATGAAAAATTTATATGCTTCCAACCATACTCAGAAGCCTGCATAGCTAAGATTAAATTTTTATCATAACTATTTCCTTTAATATTTAAATCAAACATAGTAAAATTTTAATAACTTATATATTATTAATTTTACTAAAAAAATAGTTAAAAGTTGAGAAATTAATCTCAACCAAAGATAGTTATTTTATTTGAAATTGCTGCACCATTTTCATACATTGATGTAATAATGTATTGACTAGGCATTAAATTAATATTTAAACGAGCAATGCCATCATTATCTGTTATTCTATTATAAAATACTCCATTGATATTGAAAATAAGTGTTTGACCAATATAAGGTTTGCCTTGCCCGTCAACGAGTGCTGCTTCAAATTTTGTGCCGTCTCGATATTTCATTGTAACATCTTTAGCCTGCAAAATAGGTAAAACTTTAATGGTATTGGCCACACATAATCCATTATACATAATAGTTGCAATATAAGTTCCCGGATTTAAGTTGATATTCATATTGATGTATCCATTTTCATCTGTTGTTCTGGTATAGAAAACACCATTTATATTTATTGTAGCACTAACTCCAGCACCAACAGGATTACCCTGATTGTCAAGCAATCTAAAAGTAAACTGGGATGCATTCTTATAGTATTTTATTAAATCAGAGCTTTCTACTATTAAAGATAATACATTAATAATATTTGCTTGACGTTCTCCATTAGATGGATTTGTAGCAGTTAAAATATATTGTCCAGGATTAAGATTAATATTCAGGCGCGCAATACCCTCATCATTTGTTGTTCTAGTGTAAAATACCCCATTAATATTAAAATTAACATTTGTATTTTTTAAGATATTACCCTGAGAATCTATGAATCTAGCAAAATACTGGGTTCCGTTTCTAAACATTTTAGTGATGTCACTACCTGCAATAGTTGACTTAACAGTAACAGTAGAATAAACTTTTGTACCATTATATTCAGTAGTTACATTATAAACACCTGAATCCAAGTTAATTGCCATTGATGCAACACCATTTTTATCAGTAGTTTGTTTATAACTCACATTATTAATATTAATAGCAACTGTTGCATTATAAAGTAGTTTGTCATTATATTTTACTGTAACAACAAATCTTTCAGAACCGTGATAATATTTAGTAACATCAGGTACAGAAATATGAATTTGAGATTTTTTTACTGTAAAGGTGGTATTTCCTCTGACAGAATTATATTTTTCATCTCCACTATAGATTACTTCAATATTATAGTTTCCATATTTTAAATCCGGAATAGAAATATTAGCAATACCTTCATTAACATTAGCAGAATATTTTTTGTTATTAACAATAGTGCTTACATTACCTGTTGCATCCTTAGGCAAAACAACATTAATAACTTCAGTTTCATCATCATAGATATCTAAAGATGAAATATTCATATCCTTATCTAAAAGAGTAGGAAGAATTATAATTAAATTACTTGCTTCAAGATTTTCATAAATAGTCTTGACGGTATATTCTCCAGGTTGTAAAGAAGCAGACAAATATGCATAACCATTTGAATCCGTAAGGGTTTCATAAGTAGTTTTTTCAATTGTGAATTTTACTTTTTGATTTGAAATACCTTTTCCGTCATTTCCCATTATTCTAGCAGCAAATCTATCTGATTCATTATAATATTTTGTTAAATCTTCCGTAATTATTTCAATTGGATAAATAACTGTGAAACTTGACTTATCAGAACTATTTAAATAAGTACCTTTATCATCACTGAAAACAGCAGTTAGATTATAATCACCATATTTAAGATTATTTAAAGTTAAAACAGCAACACCATCACTATCCACATCAACAGTATCATTTAAAACACCATTAAGGTAGAAAAGCACTTTACCCTGAGTAGCATTAACAACAGCAGTAACAGTTAAAGAATCACCTACCAACAAAGTATCATTACTCAAAGACAAAGACAAAGAAGTATTAAGAGGAGAAATATCAATCAATCTAGTGATATTTGAAGAACAATAATAATCAACAGCATCAAATAAAACAGTAATATTATGTTCTCCCACCCGAGTGAATAAAACAGTCTCATTAGCTACAGAATCAACTAAACTAACAGTAAAAGCCTCATCATCAATTAAAAAGACCACATCACCATCAACAATATAATTACCAAACTGATCTTTCACCCTAACCTGAAGAGCAACATCCCTGTTAACTGTCCAATCACAATCCCAACCACTAACTTCAATAAAAGTCTGTGAAAAGACTGTAAATACTGTTTTATTAGAACTATTCAAATAAGTGCCCTTATCATCACTGAAAACAGCAGTTACATTATAACCACCATAATAAAGATTATCTAAAACCAAACAAGCAACACCATCAAGAACAACATCAACAGTATCATTTAAAACATTATTAATATAGAACAACACTTTACCCTGAGTAGCATTAACAACAGCAGTGACAGTTAAAGAATCACCAACCAACAAAGTATCATCACTCAAAGACAAAGACAAAGAAGTCTTAAGAGGATAAGCCTCAATCAACTTAGTGGCATTTGAGGAATAATAATAATCGACAGCATCAAATAAAACAGTAATATTATGTTCTCCAAGCTGAGCAAATGAAACACTCTTATTGGCAACAGAACCAACTAATTTAACAGTATAAGCCGTACCATCTATTAAAAAGACCACATTACCATTATTAATATAATCATCGAACTGATCTTTCACCCTAACCTGAAGAACAACACTCCTGTTAACTGTCCAATCACAATCCCAGCCACCAACTTCAAGAACAGTATTAGAATAAACAGAAAATGCAGACCTGTCAGAACTGTTCAGATAAGTGCCTTTATCATCAGTGAAAACAGCAGTTACATTATAACCACCATAATAAAGATTATCTAAAACCAAACGAGCAACACCACTACTATCCACTACAACAGTATCATTTAAAACATTATTAAAATAGAACAACACTTTACCCTGAGTAGCATTAACAACAGCAGTAACAGTTAAAGAATCACCAACCAACAAAGTATCATCACTCAAAGACAAAGACAAAGAAGTACTGATAGGATGGGCCTTAATTAACTTAGTGGCATTTGAAGGATAATAATAAGAATCAGCATTAAATAAAACTGTAATATTATGTTCTCCTTCTTGAGCAAATGAAACTGTCTTATTAGCGGTAAAATCAACAAAGTTGACAGTAAAAGCCTCACCGTCAATTAAAAATGTTACATTGCCATCATTAATATAATCACCAAACTGATCTTTCACTCTAACCTGAAGAGTATAATCCATATTAATCGCCCAATCACAATCCCAGCCACTAACTTCAATCGTGGTATTTAATTTTCCATATTTAGTAAATCCTTTTATTGGAATTATCCCTTTGAGATTATTAAAAGCACTATACCAATTTTGACCATAATCATCGGAATAAAAAGATATTCCCCCTTTAGCAAAACGTGAATTTTTAGAATATTCAAAGAAATACAATAAAGGCTTTTGGTTATGTAAATTAGTTATAATAAACATGACATCAAAAACATCATCTTTTTTGACAGGAATATAATTGGTTAAAGGGATAGTGAAATATCCTGCAGTAGTATTTCCTTGTTGTGAATGTTTTAATTGGTTATTAACAAATATTGAAATAGTATAATTTGAATCATCACTGAAGTAAGTTGAAACTGCAGACACTAACTCATCACTTTCAGCGAAAAATGAATTTCCAATACCCAAAGTGTTGATAGGAGCCTGTACAGTTACAAGATTTGAAGTTTGAATCTCATATTGATAATTTTTATCATAATGATTAGTATCATTTAAAACAAAAGCAAATGCAGGTTGAATAGTATTGCCTATTCTTGAAAAGTATAAATCATAATAAGAAACATAGAAATAACCATTTTCACCCCAATTTGGTCCCCAGCTATTACGAACAATGAAAGCACCATTTTCAGGAGGTTTTGATTTAAAGTTCTCTTTAGGATAATTATCATCCCAGCCAACTATTACTACATCGTGATTTGTCTGTAAATTTCCACCATTTGCGTAATATGATACTTTATCACCAGCAAGATAATTATCTGAATAAAACATACTAGTTACAACAGCACCATATTTTACAATAGCTTCCTTAATCCCATCATTATCCGTGTATGACATTCTTGGAAGGAAAATAACATTTTGAACATGCATTATAGCATCATATACTAAAGATAATGGGTTTGGGGAATATATATCATACTCTTCAGATATAGGGCCCAACCAACTGGTCAAATAACCAATTGTCATGAATAAGTTTCCGCCAGAATTAGGTATGGATTCAAAATTACCATAATCAGAAAATCTGGCAACGATATTTTTTAAATTCTCTTCTGAAAAATCATAAGCAATACCGTTGGCTTTTAATATAGATAATTCTAAAGCAGCTATCGCTGCAAATGCCCAACAATTACCCTGTTCAAGCTGATCTTTAACTTCAGTAAGATTATAATGATCCCTCATATCATATCTACTATCAAGAACAACAGGAACATCATCAATTTCAAAAATCTTATAGTCCCCTGCTTTTTGATTCAAATCTAAAAATGCCAAATTAAATGCATTAGGTGAACCAACATTAGTCGCATTAATATTTTTTGCATCTCCCAAACAATAAATGTCCCCACCATAATCAGCAATATTGTTATTAAAAGTCAAATTAGTTAAAATAGCTGAAAAAATTTGATCAACATATAAACCGCCACCTTCAATAGCATGATTTGAATTAAATGTTGAACCTCTAATTGAAGTAGTATTGTACATTTTATAAACTGCACCGCCTTTAGTTGCAACATTATCCGTGAAATTTAGATTTGAATATATGGATGAAGAATGTAAATCACAAATTGCACCACCTATTAAAGAACTGCAATTTACAAATACTGAATCATAAAAATGATTTTTTGAATACATCGAATAAATCGCACCAGCAGAGGAATTGGAAGTATCGTTAACAAATCTAGCTCCCCTCATATAGAAATATGGGCTATTTGTAGAAATTATTGCTCCACCATAAGATGTCGCATAATTATTTGTAAAATTTGAATTAAGTATTACCAATTGATAATTAACAATATAAACCGCACCGCCACAATAAGCATTATTATATTTCAAATCAGAATTGTTTAATAAAAGATTTGCTATGGAATAAACAGCACCACCCTCTCTTGAAGCAGTATTATTAATAAATTTAGAATCATGAACAAGCATTTGATTATTTGGAGTGAATATTGCACCCCCATCAAATCGTGCTTTATTATTAATAAAAGTACAATTTATTAACTCTCCGCCAATCAGTGAAAAGATTGCGCCCCCTCGATCAGCAGTATTATTTTTAAAGATACAGTTGGTTAATTTCAAGCCACCGGAACAGCTAATTGCACCACCAATATAATATGCACCATTAAATGCAATAGATTTTGCACTATCAAAAATCAAATTTTCTCCTTCAAGTGTTCCGCCAACCTGTATTTGATCATTACGGCCTTTAATTAAATTAACAGAAGTGTTAAACAATTTCATATCTTTAAAACAAATATTTGGATTCCACTCGATGAATGCAAATATTCCTCTTCCATTAAAGTCAACAGTGGTATTTTCCGCATTTTCTCCAATGAATGTCACATTAGAAATAATAATCATCTCATTTATAATTTTACCGGAATCATTATAATTATATTTATAATAACCATCAGCAATATGTACAACAGTATTCTCTCTAAATACATAATTTACACTAGATAATTCCTTATAAGGAGACTCTTTTGAACCGTTACCTACATCACTAGCCGAAGCATTAACATATATATGATTATAACCGTCGTTTTCACTTAACACATTGTCATTTACTTCCGATGTACTTAATGTATTATTTAAATTTACATCCTCACCTGCAAAGCAAACCGGAATCATTAATACAAATAAACAGAAAATACAGAATAATTTCCAATAACCCCCCATAATAATCACCATTAACTATAATTTGAACAATTAAAAATTAAATCATCATATGAATAAACATATGAAAATTTAAATTAATATATTTTAATATTTTTTTTGAAAATCTAAAAAAAAGAAAAGTGATTTAATAAATCACTTAAATGAAAGATTATTGATATCTATAGAAGTCAACTTGCCAACTAACTGTTTCATAATAATCAATTGTAAAGGTTGTTGGAGAGGAAGAAGAAAAAGTTAAAGAATCGGATCTTGTTTCTACAGCACTGGTTGAACCCCAATCAACACCACATGATTTTCCATTATTTCCTGATACATATAAATGGTTAGTTGCATAATTTTTAATTGGAAATGCAGATATTTCAACCTTTATATCCCCAGCAGGAACATTGATTGTCTTAGTACCACTGCCAGAACCAGTATAACTTCCTATAAGCACCCAATTCTTAGCGGGAGCTGAAGATGAAGAAGTTTGAGTAGTATTAACTTGCTGAGAGCTTCCACTACTGCCACTATCAGAAGTATTTGCACTGTCTGAACTTCCGGAAGCTGGTTGAACATTGGAATTAGATCCCAAAGCATTATTACCCAAAGCATTATTACCCAATGCAAAATATCCTATTGATACAGCCAAAATAACAATAACTGCAATCAGAACTGCAATAATTATCTTTGAATTGTTACTTTTGGGTTCAGTAGGCTCAGGTACAGCTTCTAAAGATACACCACACTTACTGCAAAATTTCGCAGAATCTTTATTTTCAAAACCACAATTATGACATTTCATAATATCCATATCAAAAAATTTCTGTATATAATAAATTATTATTT
>NZ_JAZTXC010000022.1:0-9018 GCF_045636185.1 Methanobrevibacter sp.
GTCTTAATTTGTTGTTAATACCTTCTAAAACCATTTTGATTGCATCTTCAGCTCTTTCTCCACGGAGAGTTACTTTACATGCAATAGGTTGTCTTTTTCTGATACCCCATTCTGGGTTAGTTACTTTAGAATAGGTTTTAACAGGAGTTTGACCGGTCATGTTTTCAATAAGAGTCATAGCTCTTGATAATTTTTCACCAGCTTCACCAACACCAATGTTGATGGTAGCTTTGGAAATTACAACTTCATTCATTGGGTTCATTGGTTAACCTCCAATAAGTCAATAGCTGGTTCATCTTTACCGATTACAAATGCATATTCTTTTAAGGTTAAGAAAGAATCACCATTTGCCTTTTCGATAATTGCAGTATTTGGTTTGGAAGATTCGTCTACAATAACTTCTTGGATTTTACCAAGCTCACCAGTGTGTTTACCACCAGTAACAAGTACAACTACACCATCATCAAATTTGAAGTTTTCCTTGATTTCCTGTTCAGGTATACCAATGCATACAACATCTTGACCTGCATATACATCTTCATCAACTAAAACGTTTCTACCATCGTGAAGGTTTAATTGGGTTTTTCCGCCTTTAATAGTAGATTTGTTTACGACTTTAGCTAATTTGTAAGTTGCATCTTCTGCAGAAATTGGGTGTAAAGTTAATCTTCCTTTAGTATCTAAAAGGATTCTGTAATTTTCTTCAGTTTTAGGAATAGTTAAGACATCCATAAAACCGACAGGGAATTTATAATCTTTTACAGCTCTTCCATCAATTAACACATTACCGGTATTGATAATTCTTTTTGCTTCTCTGGAGTTATCAGCAAGACCTAAAATGTCTCTGATAATAACGAGTAAAGGTAAAGAATCTTCAATAGCGTGTGAACCAGGAGCAGGTTTTACTGTCCAGGTGTCTTCTTTAGGATGGATAGGCCAGCTTTTAGGTGCTTTATACCTTTTAAGATGCTTTCTAGATCCCATTTTTGCCATCTTATTCCTCCATATTTAATCTTCTTTCATCTTTTAAATCAGCTTCAATAATCATCAAGTTGGATGGGTGAATTGGAAGTAATACAGCATTTCCGTCAGGTTTGCTTAAGGTAACTCCTTCAACGGTAACTTTGTATCTTTTTGCATCAATAGATTCAACTTTTCCTTCATGACCTTTAAAGTCACCACGAACAACTTGAACTTTATCTCCAACTCTTATTGGTAAAGATCTTTTACCAATGTCTGCTCTTAAATCTTTGCTTAAATTAGCACTCATGATTTTACGACGAATGTGTAAAGGAGCAGTGTAGAGAGCTTTTCTTTGTTTTCTTGGTTGAATTGACATTTAATCACCATAAACTTAAATTAATATGCTTGCTGCACTGCCTACACTAGGCCATTTGTCAGCTGCTTCTTTAGCAACAGGTCCTCTGATTTCAGAACCTTTCAATACTCCTTCAGGAGTAATGATCACTGCAGCATTGTCTTCGAATTTTACACGAAGACCATCAGCACGTCTGTATTCTTTTTTCTGTCTTACAACAACTGCGTTGACAACTTCTCTTCTCATATCAGCAGTTCCTTTCTTAACGGAAGCAACTACCATGTCACCGACACCAGCTACGTCGAGTCTTCTACGAACACCTTTAAATCCTTTTACGGAAATGATTTCGATTTCACGAGCTCCGGTGTTGTCAACACATTGAAGTCTTGCACCAATAGGTAAAGCTTTAGTTACACTAGATGTAGTAGGTTTCATTCTAATCATCACCTTTTACTTCAACTAATACAAAATGTTTAGTTTTACTTAATGGTCTACATTCTGCAATTTTTACAGCATCACCGACTTCTACATGAAGACAGTCAGGTTTGTGAACATTAATTCTTGATTTTCTCTTTTCGTATCTTTCGTATTTTCTAATGAACTTGTAGAAACTACGTTCTACAGTAATAGTCCTTTCTGCTTTATTTGTAGTAACAACTCCTTCAAGGACTTGTCCTCTAACAGATAAATTACCATGGAAAGGGCAGTTAGGATCATCACATTTAGTTTCTGGTTCCTTAACATTAAGACCAACCATTTTATCACCATTAAATTTTTTTATATCTTCTTTTTATCCTATCTTCAGGACGATTCAACAATATTTTACCATCAATTTCAACTATGGTTCCATCCGGAACCTTAAATTGAAATACAGAAACATCTTTCTGAATTAATTTCTCTTTATAAATAAAATTAAAATCATTCTGATTAGAACTTAAGTCTTCATCATGAACCTTTTCCTTCACTTCAATCCTTAAAGTCTTCTTGGTTTCATCAATGACTGTTCCTTCAAGCCCTATCAAAGAGGGATTGGAACTGTCAACAACTTTAAGTTCTAACCCAATTAATTCATGATAGAATATATTTTTTGAGCTTATCATTCTAAGCCTCAGTATGTGAATTTAGGATATGAATTATGACATTAGTGTCTTCTTCTCTTATTGTATTTCTTATCAGAATCTCTGATTTCAATAGTGTCAGAAGAGAATCCCATTTCAGATAAAACTTCCTTAACTCTTGCCTTATGATCCCCTTGGAGTTCAATTTGACCTTTTTTGGCAGTTCCTCCACAAGCGCATTTAGCTTTAAGAGTTTTAGTGAGTTCCTTAATATCTATATCATGTTCATCTATACCTTCGACAATAGTCATAAGTTTTCCAAATCTTCTTCTTACTGTAAACACTTTTACAGATTGAACTTCTCTTGCAATTTCCTCACAAACACAAAGTTCTTCAGGAAGACCACATACATCACAGATTTTTGACATTTAATTCTCCTTCTGTTTTTGGTTCATAATTGTAAGAACACGAGCAATAGTCCTTTTGAGTTCTCTAATTTTACCAGGGTTTTCATTAACACCTGCAGCAGCACTTTTGGAAACGTTTTTAGCGAGTTCCGCTTTGAGTTCCACCAATTTTTCTTCGATGTCCTCAATTTCCATTTCCCAAATTTCTTTACTTCTTAAAATTGCCATTTTCTCAACTCCTTAAAGATTTATTCCTCTTCGGAATCTTCGGTAGCTGCTTCAAGTTCTTCAAGATCCTCTTCGACTTCTTCGATTTCCTCTAAGTCTTCAAGGTCTTCTTCAGCTTCGATTACTTCTTCAACTTCTTCTTCAGCTACTTCCTCTTCAACAATTTCTTCTACAGGTTCTGCAATAGGAGCAAGAATATCTACTTTATCAGGTAAAACTGCTTCAGGAGGCATGATTCTAACTACAATACCTAAAACACCAGGTTTTAAAGGTGCGGTAGCGAAACCTTCTTCTACAAATCTGGTTGCAGGTTCACCACATTTCTTGATGTAACCTTCAGTGAATTTAGCAACAGCAGATCTGGAACCTCTGATCTTACCGGATATGGTTACTTCTACACCTTGAGCTCCAGCACCCATGATTCTACGAATAGTGGAATATGCTACTCTTCTGAAGTGCATACCTCTTTGGAGCATGTTTGCTATTTTAGAAGCCATAATTCTAGCATTCAATTCAGGTACGTCCACTTCTTTAACTTCCACTTGAGGGTTGTCCAAGTCAAATTTGGTTTTAAGACTTTGGGTAATAGCTCTTACGGTTTTTCCACCTCTACCAATTACCATACCAGGTCTTTCTGCATAAACGATAACCATAGTTCCTAAAGGAG
This sequence comes from Methanobrevibacter sp., assembly GCF_045636185.1. Taxonomy (GTDB): domain Archaea; phylum Methanobacteriota; class Methanobacteria; order Methanobacteriales; family Methanobacteriaceae; genus Methanocatella. Next base: position 3,679 of record NZ_JAZTXC010000022.1, read on the forward strand.
TAACTTGGATGTCCATTCCTCCGTAACCTGCTCTTTCGAGTTCTTTTTCTAAATATTCATCAATTTTGGTTCTTCTGAGACCTTCTGTAACGAAATCTTTTTCTATCATTATTTAAGCCTCCACTAAAACTATTTGAATATGGGTAGTTGGAGTGTTGAATGGAGTTACTCTACCAAATGCTCTTGGTCTAGCTCCTCTAATGACCATACCTCTGTGGGAAGAGATATGTTCAATCTTAAGGTTTTCTACATCCATACCTTTGTATTCCGCATTTGCTTCAGCATTTTCAATAACATTTAAAATTGCTTTAGAAGCTTTTACAGGGTATCTTCCAGCAGCCCAACCTTTCATACCTTTTCTGTGACCAACATCTCTGTTGTGTCTTTTGAAAGGAACAGCTTTTTTCATTTCAATTACATCATTTAAGTATGCTTTTGCTTTAGCAACATCCATGCCTCTAATTGCACTACAAATTTCCACACAGTGTTTAGGGGAAACTTTAAGGGATCTTGCCATAGCACGTGCTGTTTTGGATTCGTCAGCATCTTTATTGTTATAAGCGTATTTATTTTTAGCCATGTTTTAATCTCCTTATTTAAGTGGTACAAACATAGATGATCTAGTAGCTCCCATACCTGGGTCACCATGTTGAACTCTAGCTCTGGTTGGTGCAAATTCACCAAAGAAGCATCCTAACATTTCAGGGGTGAAAGTTACTTCAACAAAGTCTCTACCATTGTAGATACCGAAAGTGGTTCCTACCATTTCAGGAATAACAATCATATCTCTACAGTGGGTTCTAACTACTACAGGTTTTCCACCTTTCTTATCTTGTTTTTGTAATTTTCTCATTTTATCCAACACAGACTGTTGTCTTGGTAAGAATCCTCTTTTTAAGGATCTTCTTTGTCTTGCTGGTAAAAGTTCAATAAATTCGTCCAAGGACATTTCTTTCAATTCTTCAATAGTATATCCTCTGTATTTAAATATTTTTCTAGCCAATGACACATCTCCTTAAATTATCTTCTTTTTCCAGTACGTTTAGCTGCAATTGAACCGACTTTTCTTCCAGGTGGTGCGTGTCTTGAAATAGTAGTTGGACGACCTGGGTGTTGTCTGTTACCTCCTCCGTGAGGGTGGTCAACAGCGTTCATTGCTACTCCTCTAACAGTCATAAACTTCTTACCTTTAGCTTTATAAGCATGCCATCTGACACCTGCTTTCAAGAAAGGTTTTTCTTTTCTTCCTCCACCAGCTACAACACCGATACTTGCACGGCATTGAGGATGGAAAGATTTTAATTCACCAGATGGTAATTCTACAACAGCTTGAGTTGCATCATGGGTAATTAAAGAAGCATAAGTTCCAGAGGATCTTACGAAACGACCTCCGTCTCCTGGAGTGTTTTCAATATTGTAAATTGGAGTACCTTCAGGGATTTCAGCGAGTGGTAAAGTGTTACCGAAACTGATTGGTGCTGAAATACCGCATTCGATATCATCATCAACTTGAATGGTTTCAGGAGCTAAAATATGTCTTTTTTCACCATTTTCGAATTTAACTAAAGCAATAGGAGCAGTTCTTGCAGGGTCGTGAATGATTTCTACAACTTTACCTTTTAAACTACCTTCTTTTTCTAAATCATCGTATGCTCTGTATTGGATTTTATCTTTGAATCTGTGAGAAGCAACACGATGAGCAGGAGTTCCTCTTCCTCTACGTTGGTGTATTAATCGTTTTCCCATAATCAGTCCTCCTTAGAATACTCCCATTTTAACAGCTACATCTTCAGCTTCGCCTTCTTCAGTGAGTTTGACATAAGCTAATTTGATACCTTTTGGAGTAATGTGAGTGTTGACTCTTGCTACTTCCTGGTCGTATAGCTGTTCAAAAGCTTTTTTGATTTGAGCTTTTGTAGATGTTCTTCTAACAACAAAAGCAAGTTCGTTGTTTTGATCAATTAAATTCATAGTTTTCTCAGTTACATGAGGTTTAACAATAATTTTATAAGGATCCATAAATATCCACCTTCTTAAACTATACCTAATAAATTCCTACAGGAATCTATTGGAATAATCCTCCTAATTTTTCAACAGCGGACTTAGTATAAACAGTTAACCTACCAGCATGAGTACCAGGTGCTAATAATTCAGCATTTAAGTTTTCAGCTGTGACAACTTCTACACCAGCGTGGTTTCTTGCACCTAAGCCAATGCCTTTGTCTTCAGCTACAACCACTAAAGGTCCTTTGCTGGATTTGTATTTACGTCCTCTTGTTTTTCCTCTACCTGCTCTTATATGTTTGCTGTTTTTAGCTTTAATGATATCATCGTAAACTCCTAATGCTTTGAAGATTTCACGAGTTTCACTAGCAGTCTTAACAGTTTCCAAATCATCTTCAACAATAATAGGAACTTGTTCGAGATTTTCGATTTTGTGGCCTCTGCCAGCAACCAATTCTTCATTGGTAGTAGCTGCAACAGCGGATCTGATTGCAAATCTTCTTTCCTTATTGTTTACTTTTTCGTGATGATTCTTTTCAGCTCTTACAGGGTGAGCTTTTCTTCCACCTTTTGCTTGTGGAACGAATGCTGCTCTAGCACCGCTTTTGATTCTAGGTACCATAGCTGCACCTCTACCGGATCCCCAGGATTCTGCAGAAGTTCTTTTACCTGCCATAGGGTCATTACCCCAAGGTTGAATTCTTGCGGATTGAGCGGAAAGAACTGCTCTTTTAATAAGGTCAGGTCTGTATTCTTCACTAAAAATAGCAGGAAGTTCGATTTCTTCTTTTACTTCCCCTTGAATTGAATAAACGTTAACTTTCATTTGACTCTCCCCTTTTATACACCTTGTTTAGAAGCAGTACTAATAAATTCGATTTGAGGAGCTGCTTCATCAGCTTTCTTAGGTCTGATAGCTTGTCTAAGAATTACTAATCTTTTAGTAGGGCCAGGGACTGAACCTTTAACTAATACATAGTCGTTTTTAACTAAACCGTATCTAATAAATCCACCATCAGGGTTAACTGCATCCACTTCGGATACATCTCCGATTTTTAAGACTTTCTTATTAAATTCAGTTCTTTTGTGGTATCCCATTTGACCTGCTTGTGCAACAGTCCACATAGTTCTTTCAGGAGACCAAGGACCAATGGAACCTACGTGTCTTCCTTTTCCACTTCTCATAGCTTTACCGTATTGAATTCTAATATTCCATCTTTTTACAACCCCTTGGACACCTTTTCCTTTGGTGGTTGCAATAGCGTCTACATATTGTCCTTCATTAAAGATATCGCTTGCTCTGACTTCTTCACCTAATAAGTTAAGTGCATAGTTTAATTTTTCTTCAGCAGAACTTCCACCTAATGCACATTCAAAGATTTCAGGTTTTTTCTTAGGTACGCTAGCCATCTTAGGGTTAGTGTGCACTAAAACTCTAACTTCTTCAGTTTTGTCTAAAGCGTCTTGTATTTTTGCAATAGCTTCAGATTTATCATAGTCTTTAGGAAGGGTAATTTTCCTAGAGAGCTCTTCATCCAAATTATCTGCAATAACTTCGGTGATAGCTTTAAGTCCATGAGCAGTTTTTTCGTATGATCTTATCCCCATAATTACAAGGGGTGGTACTTCCAAAACAGTTACAGGAGTGAAAACAGTCATACCGTTGGATGGAGAGTTCTTATCATTGTCTACAACCATAGCATGAGTCATACCTGCTTTGTAACCTGCAAGACCTAAAAGTTTTGGTTCTTCATTACTTGGCCAAGCTTTGATTCTTGGAGTTTCTTTAGCTACTCTCTTACGAGGGCTAAATGCCACAGAACCTTTTCTTGGTTGGTGATGTCTTACCATTTTTTTCCTCCGTTTCTTATAATTTTCCTATAATTAATCAGTCTAATCTATTAAAATATTTTAATTTCTATTAATCTATTAAAATAGATCTTTTACAAAATTTGATTCATTGATTCAATCATTCGCATTAAGGTGTCTAATCTTAAATTAAATTCTTAATCAATAAAATCTCAGAATAAATAGCTATATTTGCTCTTTTAGTCAAATCGCTAAAATTCTACACTGTTTAAACTTGATTATTCAGTTTATAGTTAATAATTTAGCATACAGTCTCCTAAATCATATCTAGATAGGGCATACAGTCTACCTTTAAATAAAAATATCTAGATTAAGACTGTAGAGGCAAAAATTAAACAGCATATAAGCTAAATAAAGCTAGATAAACGTGAAAAACAAGCTCAAACTTGTTTATGTACTTCTCAAAGATTTATTATAAAGCTGTCTAGACTTCATAATTTATCCCATGTCTTTATGGAATATCTCCGTTATGGAGCAAACTTTATAGTGTCTAATTATAAAGCAAATCCTTGAAAGCTAAAGCTGACAATAGCTAAAGCTTCGATCTATATGTTTTTTTAATGTATTTATAATATTACGTATTAACGCTACGTAAATGCGGAAGTTAATAATGAACTATTAACTTAAAGTATATTGAAAATAGCTAAAGTTGAAATTACAGCTTCTTCGGTTCTTACGGTCTCGGTTCCTTGATTTGGAATTGTATTTAACTTTATAGTTTCCCACTTGGAACTTTCCACATTTTCTGAAATAGAAGAATATGGTCCTCCGAACACGATAGCTATATGATTTGAACTTTCCACCTTAGTTTTCAATTCGTCAAAAATAGTATCGATTGTATCTGCATACTTTGTAGTTTCCACCACAAAGTCGGGATTAACTAATTTTAAGCTATTTTTAAGACCTTTATTTGTAGATAATGTCTTAAATCCCCAGTAAATGTCATCTGGTTCATCAGGTGTGACTATTACCTCTTTAGCAAACTTAGTGATTTTAAATGAAAATATTTTATTCACAGTAAGTTGCTCTTTACAAAACGCTAACTTATCCATACCTATATCTACAAAGGTACCTTTCTTGTTCCTTTTTACAGTGTATCCTTGCCTGTAATCCCCTAATTCAGGTTTACCAACAGGATGGTGAGGAACTCTTAAAGGAGGCAATATTCCAACATGCCTTAATTCAGCCTTGATAGGGATTGCCTTTTTTCTAAGGTATTGTGGAGTGTCCATATACTTGAGAATTTCAGCTATGAAATCTCCATCCTCAGTCTGTTCACTGTCTGGAATTGAGAGATCTTTATAAATCACGACTTCATCAACTTCAAACAAAGCTAAAGCCCTTCCAATTAAACCAACTTTTGAAGTCTTTAATTTTAAGTCTTTAGTTTCTGCAAGAAATGAATTCGGTATAAAGACTGATACTTTATTGTTTTGCATATTATCAAATTTTAATTTCTAATCCATA
>NZ_JAZTXC010000023.1:0-9988 GCF_045636185.1 Methanobrevibacter sp.
TTTCTTTTTTTTTAAAAAGAAATCAAATTTAATTAATATTTATTTGAAAAAATATATTAATTAATAGATGAATTTTATATACTATTCACAAATTACAAAAAAAATTAAATAAATTATAAAAAAGCATTATTTCCAAATTTATTTAACAAACTGGCAGAAACATGTCCGGCCAAAAAAAATCATTAAAATTCAAAGAAAAAAAAACTATAAAAAATAGAAAAGGAAGGATTAAAAAATAATCCTAATGTCCTACATAATATCTTAAGATTGCACCGATACCACCAAATGCACGGTAAAGCTGCATTCCTTCTTCAGTTTCGGTAGAAATAAATTCAACACTGGTATTCATTTCTTCAGCCAATTCAACAAAGTCATCAACTAAAAGTTCAGAGGATTCTTCTTTAAGAAGTTCATTACATTCAGGACAACGTTCTTCAAGTGAATCTGCTTCTGATTGGGTTTTTACAGTTATTCCAGTTTCATAACCGCAGCTGCCACATTTAAAAGTTTTACGCATTGATGACAATTCCTCAGACAAAAGTAAAGTATCCACAGCACCGATGATGAGATTGTTTCTGACTTCCTCCTCACCATAGGAGTATAGACCGTCATCTTTTCTAAGTTCACCTAAAAACTTTTGAATAACTTCTTTTTCGTGTATAACATCCAATTCATTTAAAAGATCAGTTGACTTATTAATAACTTCACGAATACCAAATTCACCAGTGTAAGAAGTATCTACAGTAGCAATAATCTTGTCTTTAATCTCATATTGAATATAATCTGCATCAACAAGGTCATTTTTGGTAAACCCTGGCCCACCAATAACAACAGCTTTTAAATCATCTTTTAGAGGTAAGAATTCATCGTTGATACGTTTTGCAATACGTTTTAAAAATTCACGAGCTTCATCTTCAATAACACGGTCAAACCTTCTTTGTGATTGTCCCCCAGCCTTATGCTTACCTGGAACACCACTGGTTAAATGGCCAACAATATTAATTTTTTTACCTTTCAAAGTTGCAATGGTAGCTTCTTTTCTGTCAACTACTGCCAGACCATAAGTATCCCTTTCTTCAATCATGTATTCAAGAGGCTCTAAGAAAAACTCATTATTACATTTATACCAGTAAGTTACAATAGGTTCAGGAGGCTCTAAAATATACTTTTCCATTTTTTCTGTACCCGGACCACCTTTAGGAATCATTCCAACGAATAAAACCAAACCGTGTTCAGGAGGTTGTTTATATAAACGAATACTCTGCAAAATAACCTCAATAGCTGATTGAACATTTTTCTTGGTTTGCTTGCTCTTAATGTTAGCACTTTGTCCAAGTTCATCCCGCATATGTTTACCAACATCACTTAATTGCTTATCTGGAGGAATATAAACTGAAACAAGTTCTGTACCTCTCCCTCTTTTTTGTGATAATTCTTTTAAAGTTTTTTTAAATTCATATAATTCTTTTGATGAGACATCTGACATAATAATCCCCTATAATAAAATTAATATAATATATAAAATTATATTATTACAAATATAAATAATTAATGAAAAAAGGGCTGTTTTTTAAGATAATTTCATTTTTCCATAATAATTAAATAATTCCTTTTCTTCATCAGGAATTGTTTCGATTTCAAGCAAATCCAAATCAGTTATTTCTTTTACTTCCCGAGCCAGACAGAGATAAGTATCAGGATACTCGTTATGGCCTAAAATATTCCAGACAATTAAATCATTAAAAATAAGTTCCAAATACCAGTCATAACCATCCAAAACAGTAGAATCATGATTTTTAGATTTATTATGATAACTTTCAAAAATCCATTCATAAACGCCATATTTCTCCAAAAGATTAAAAAGAATATCCAAATCAGCATTTTCCTTTTCAAAATAGCCTGCAATTTCATTGCCTTCAACATCAACTATAACACTGGGATGTGGAGTATCATATGGAAAAACTTCATAATGACCAAATTCGAGTGAAGTCAGTTTTAACTTATTGCCTTTTTTATCATAAATGCCGTCACGTTCAATATTGAAAAACAGATTGGTTACAATCTTTTCAAGATTGGCAATATTTAAAACATCAAAATTGAATAAGTCAAATAGCATCTTAGCAAAAGTTAACCATTCTTTTGGAAAATCATTTTTAATACAATATTCTTGATAATTATCATTGAAATATAAGTTAATATTGCATGAGTAGGTATTTTCCAGTTTTTCAAAATAAGAATAGCTTTCAGACTCGAAATTCTCAAATAATTTCAATCGGTCAAAATCCCCTCTGAACCTGTTGATTGATTTTTCATCCAGATTATGGATTTTGCTGGAAACACGAGTTTTTAAATCATTTAAAATTGGAGTCCATGAAGAATAGCTGGTTTCAAAGAACTGATCAGGATAAATCATCTCATTAATATTGAAATATGCATAACCTCTTGATAAATCAATTATAAAGCATTCATAATGCTTGTTTAATTTTTTAAAATTGAATCTTTGAGTAATTTCTATTTTTTCAAGCATTATATCCTCACACAATAATTAAATATTAATAGTATATTTGTAAATAAATACTTTTAAATTAAATTGATTACAAAATTTAAATAAGTGATAATATGGTTGAAAGAAGATGCCCTCAATGCCACTCAGTAAGCGATGATCAGTATGGATTTTGTATAAAATGTGGACATGAGTTTTCAAAAGTTGAAAAAAACCAATATCTCTGTCCATTGTGTGGCTTTGAAAATCCTGAAGAAGCAGACTTTTGTGTTAAATGCGGTAGTCCTTTAATTTTCAAACAGCAATTTGAAAATTCAGAAACTGCAATAGGCCCAATTATTATCCAAAAGAGAATTTCAAAAGGAGAAGAGGATATACCTCCAACTTCAACAGGAACAAAAATATTAATAGTATTGGGATACCTTTTCTCTATTTTAGGTGGCCTTTTAGGCCTTATCATTGCCATATATCTCATAAGCAGAAAAGATCCTGTTGCAAAAAGACACGGACGCATTCAGCTCGCAATATTCATATTCTATTTGGTGTTAATACTGATATTGATTTTGACTGGAGCAATAAGCGAAGAAACATTGATGCAGTATAGCCAAATGAACTTTACTAACTTAACTAATATGAAGTTATAATCGGCAGATACATTACTATAGCCCCATCACCACTATCATAATAGTTCGGAACAATCCTATCAACCTTAAAATTAAATTTCTTATAAAAATTATATGCACCGCAATTATTTTCATTGACTTCCAGATAAATGTTGGCTATATCAAACATCATTAAAACCTGAATGGCTTTTGACAGCAAACGGGTTCCCGCTTTCTGTCGCCTATAGTTCTTGTCTACAGCAAGAGAAATGATATGGCCCTGATTTTCATATTTTATCCAAAAAATAATATAGCCGACAACATATCCTTCATCTTCAGCCACTAAAAAACCTACACCCATATCATATAAACCTTTAAATGTATTAATTCCATATGACTGGTCAAAAGACATGTTTTCAATTTCAAAAACCCTTTTTAAATCCCCCGGTCTAAACTCACGAATTATCATCCAAATTAACTATATAATAAAAATTACTATTTACATTTTTCTGGCTTTACAGAAATCCTATTTGATTTGTGAAAAAAATTTTTAAAAAATTCTACTTTTCCTTATTTTAGATTTCTTGAAATAATTTGATTTTATGATTCAATTTTAAATTATACTAAAAAATTTTTGACGAAAAACTAAAAATCAATTGGCAAAATAAAAATAAAGGTTATAATCTTTAAAGTTTAAATCAAATAGTGAGGCGAATGTATGAAAGATAAGATTTTAAAAAATTCAAATGATGATAATATCCACGAATTTGATTGCCGTCTCGAATTATTGAATACATTCGAAAACAGTGCTTTAGGAACGGATTATTTCATAAAAATTAGTTACACTAAATTTAAATACCTTTGTCCACTTAAAGGTGTAGAAGACCTTGGGGAAATTCACATTAAATATATTCCAGACAAATACTGCCTTGAAGCAACATCTGTAAGACCATATTTCTATTCATTTGCAACCGTAACGATTTTTAATGAAGATATCACAAACACAATTATTAATGATTTAATTGAATTATTGGATCCTAATTATATAGAGGTTTTAGTGAAAGTTAATCCAAAAAATGGGCTATCCATGAATTCTTATGTCAATTATGGTAAAAAGGATAGCAAATATGAAAAGATGGCCTTAAAAAGATTGGAATCGAACGATGTTGAATGATGAAATCAGATATCTGTGTTGAAATCAATGATACTTACCAAATATCTTATCTCCAAAGTTTAATCGGTGATTGGAAGTTTTATTAGATGAAAATGAGGATTACTACAAAGCCATTTTTCTAAAAAAAATATAATAATAAATAGTAAAAAAAAGAAAATAGATTTAAGGTAAATATTCCTATATACTTATTGAGTTATTAAAAGATTTTTTAAATGTGTTTTTATCAATAGATTTCAATTTAGCGTTTTTAAAAATTAAAATTCACTCAGCATTTGTATTTAGAAAATTAATTATATCTAAGAGACACATGTGAAAAATGAAATTAAAAGTTAATTAAAAAGTTAGGTTTAGATTAAATGTGGCAAGATTTTGCAGAATATATCTTATTACAATGCGATAAAAATCCAACTAAAATATGTGAAGTAGCTATAGGCAAGTTCACGCAAGTTTATGATTATCTGAATATTCAGGAAAATGTCGACATAATAAAAACAGACATTTCTCCCGGTGATTCTGATGTAATCAAAGATGATATTACAAATCCTAATCTGAAATTATACGAAAATTTAGACATTATTTATTCAATTAGACCCCCAAGTGAATTGCAGCCATACATAATTGACTTGGCATTGAAAACAAATACGAAATTAATCATAAAACCTTTATTTAACGAAGACATAAATTCAAGAAGAGTCAAACTGAAATTAAAAAATTACAAAAAAGCAAGTTTTTATATATTAGGTGTGTAAATGAGTGATATCTTAACCAAACTACAAACTTCTGCCGATGGATTAACTGAAAGTGAAGTTCAAAAAAGGCAAGACACATACGGACTAAATGAACTTATAGAAAAAAAGCCTAAAAGCCCGATTAAACTATTTGTAGAGCAGTTTATTGATGTGCTGAATGGCCTTTTATTTGTAGCCTCAATCGCAGCATTTTTTGTTGGGGACATAATTGATTCTGTAGTCATATTACTTGCAATAATATTGAATGCAATTCTGGGATTTATCCAGGAATACCGTTCGCAAAAAGCTGTTGAAATGCTGAAAAGCTTTACTACACAAAAGGCAGTAGTCAGAAGAAACTCCAAAATACAGAAAATCGAATCCAAATACCTGACAATTGGAGATATCGTCCTTTTGGAAGAGGGGGATAAGATACCGGCAGACCTAATATTAATTGAATCCAACAACTTAAAAGTGGATGAATCATTTTTAACTGGTGAATCAGAACCTGCATCTAAATGCATTAATGATGAAGTCTATATGGACTCAAATATAATTTCCGGAAATGCGGAAGGAGTGGTAACAAAGATTGGAATGAAAACTGCAATCGGTGAAATTGCGGAAATGGTTCAGGAAGAAAGCGAAGAAACACCACTTCAAACCAAAGTATCAAAACTCGGAAAAGTATTGTCTTTAATATCTATCATAGTATGTGTTTTTGTTTTTATTTTGGAATTGACAAAAGGTATTCCTATTGTGGAAACATTTATGACTGCAGTTTCTCTTGCCGTTGCCGCAGTGCCTGAAGGACTGCCTGCAGTATTAACATTAACATTGGCATTGGGTATGCAGCAAATGGCCAAGTCAAATGCTATCGTTAAAAGATTACTTTCTGTAGAAACATTGGGATCATGTACAGTCATTTGCAGTGATAAAACAGGTACATTAACTGAAAACAAAATGACAGTACGGGAAGGATACTTTTTTAATGAAAGCAAAACTTCATTAATAGGAGTTTTATGCAATAATGCAGTACTGACCAATGATGAAATAATAGGTGATCCTACAGATGGAGCTATTTTAAAGTATTTTAAAGATAATGGAGATGATTATTCCGATTACAAAAGAGTTAATGAAATCCCACTTGACAGCAATCGTAAAATGATGAGTTGTGAATATACATCCAGTGGAGAAGATAATATCATATTGTCAAAAGGTGCGCCAGAAATCATTTTAGACAAATGTAAATACATAGATAACAATGAAAGTATTGAAATAATTACCCCAGAAATCAAGGAAAATGTATTGAAAAAGACAGGTGAAATGGCAAGTAAGGCCCTGAGAATAATTGGGTTTGCATACAAAACAAAAGATGAAGAAGAGGATGAGGAAAATCTGATATTTACAGGCCTTGTTGGAATGATTGATCCACCTAAGGAAGGTGCTGAAAAAGCAGTCAAAGACTGTCAGAATGCCGGAATAAAAGTAATAATGATTACGGGAGATTATGAAATAACTGCCAAGGCAATAGCCAGCGAACTTAATATATTAACAACAGGAAGAGTAATTACCGGCAGCGAACTTGAAGAGCTTAGCGATAAAGAATATCTGGAAATTGTAGAGGACATTGAAGTTTATGCGAGAGTAAAGCCAACACAAAAAATGAGAATAGTTGAAACATTGAAAAGTAAAGGAAACATCGTTTCAATGACCGGTGATGGGGTGAACGATGCTCCCGCACTTAAAAAAGCATCCATTGGTGTAGCAATGGGAAGTGGTACCGAAGTTGCACAGGAAGCGGCTGACATGATTATTCAGGACAATAATTTCGCAACAATAGTCAGAGCAATAGAGGAAGGAAGAAAAATCTATGACAATATCAAAAGATTTGTCAAATTCCAAGTATCAACAAATGTAGGTGCGATTTTAACAATAATAGGTACAAGCCTATTGAATTTACCTGTGCCGTTTACTCCAGTTCAGCTACTGTGGATTAATATAGTAATGGACGGACCTCCGGCACAAACGCTGGGAATGGAAGGTGCTGAAAAAAATATCATGAAAAGAAAACCTGAAACCGGCGATATTCTAAATAAAAAAGCAATCACAAGAATACTGGTCTCCGGTCTGGTAATGGCATTGGGTACAATAGCTATATTCTTTTACCAAACAGGCATTGCATCACAGACTAAAGCGATGACCGTTACATTTACCCTATTTGTAGTTTATCAACTTTTTAACGCATATAACTGCAAATCAAACTCTGAGGAATCCAGCAGGTACCTATTCCTGGGAATAATAATCTCATTAATACTGCAAATATTAATTGTTTATGTTCCACAGCTACAAATCATATTTAAAACGACAGCCATCGGGCTTGCTGACTGGATTATGATTGTAATTATTGCCTCTACAATAATAATCGTTGAAAAAATAATGAATAAAATGATAAAATGAAAAGGATAAACATAATTCTGTTGGGAGGAACAAAAGACTCCACAGAACTAATCAAACACTTGAAAAACAATTATAATACACATATTCTGACAACCACAACGACAGAATATGGATCAAAGCTAGCGCTTGAAGCAGGCAGTGACGATACGATTTCAAGACCTCTTTTAAAAGATGAAATTATTGGAATCATCAATAATTCCGACTTTGATTTGCTTATTGATGCAACACATCCATTTGCAGAACACATTACCCAGACAAGCGTAAGCGTTTCCAAAATATGCAGTATTGCATATGTCCGCTTTGAAAGACCACCACTTGATTTCAGTGATATTGATACAAGCCATATCATTTATGCAAAATCCTTTGAAAATGCAGGAGAGATAATAGCTGAACAGATACCTGAAGGCAACGTACTTCACTTTGCCGGCGCAAACACCATGGAAGAGGTATTGAAAAATGTTTCAAAGGACAGATTTTATCCGCGCATTTTAAAAGTTCAGAAATCCCTTGAAAAATGTGAGAAACTTGGAATTGAAAACGACCATATCATTGCCATGAAAGGTGCCGCCAGCTTGAAAGAAAACATGGATTTAATTGAAGAGTATGATGCAAGTGTCATGATAACAAAGGAAAGCGGTGAAATCGGAGGAGTTGTTGAAAAAATAGAAGCGGCAAATCAAAAAGATATATCTCTGATAATGATTAAACGACCAATCATCAAAGAATTGAATAAAAAAGACATTGTTTCTAATTTAGAAGAATTTGATAGAAAATTAGAAAAAATATTTGGTAAAAATTAATTAATTTTAAAAAAAAAAGTAAAAGCGCCGAGACTGAGATTTGAACTCAGGAGGAGAAAACTCCACGGGATTTCAAGTCCCGCGCCTTACCAGACTAGACTACCTCGGCTTTAGAATATAACAAGGAAATATTTAGAGAAATCTAAATATTTATCCTTTAAGTTCAATTTCAATACTTACATTGTCAGGAACATTGACTTTCATTACTTGTCTCATTGCACGTTCGTCAGCTCCGATACCGACTAAACGTTTGTGAATCCTAAGTTCCCATTTTTCCCAAGAAGCTTTACCTTCACCATCTGGTGATTTTCTTGTAGGTACTACTAATTTTTTAGTAGGTAATGGAATAGGACCTGATAAATCAACTCCAGTTCTTTCAGCAATATTTTTGAGTTGATCACAGACATATGCTAATTTTTCAGGATCAGTTCCTGTGAGTTTAATTCTTGCTTGATTCATTATAAGCCCCCAAAATACAAAAAAAGAAAAGAAAGTGTTAAGTTAAAAACTTAAACACAACCTTTCACACTTATTGTTTTTCAGTAATTTCAATACATAAACCAGCTGCAACAGTTTGACCCATATCTCTGATAGCAAATCTACCCATTTGTGGGATTTCTTTTGCGTTTTCGAGACACATTGGTTTAGTAGGTTTGATTTTAACAATAGCTGCATTACCAGTTTTTAAGAAATCAGGGTTTTCTTCGTCAACAGCACCAGTAGCAGGGTTTAATTTTTGCATTAATTCTAAGAAAGTACATGCTACTTGGGAAGTGTGACAGTGGAATACAGGGGTGTATCCAACGGTGATTACACCAGGGTGTTGTAAAACAACAATTTGTGCTTTGAATTCTCTTGCAACGGTAGGAGCAGCATCAGTGTGTCCAGCTACGTCTCCTCTTCTGATATCGTTTTTACCGACACCTCTTACGTTAAATCCGATGTTGTCACCAGGTTCAGCAATGTCGAATACTTCGTGGTGCATTTCGATAGATTTAACTTCTCCGGAAGCTCCAGCAGGTTGGAAGATAACGTTTTCACCTTTTTTCATTACACCGGTTTCAACTCTTCCTACAGGTACGGTACCTACACCAGTAATGGAGTAAACGTCTTGAATAGGAATTCTTAAAGGTAAGTCAGTAGGTTTTTCAGGTGGAGTTAATTTGTCTAATGCACTGATTAAGTCGTCTCCTTTGTACCATGGAGTGTTAGGAGATGCTTCGTTAATGTTGTCACCTTCAAATGCAGATAATGGAATGAAAGGTACTTCTGCAGGGTTGAAACCTACGGTTTTAATTAAGTTTGATACTTCTTCTTTTAATTCGTTGTATTTGTCTTCACTGTAATCTACTAAATCAATTTTGTTAATAGCTACGATTAATTGGTTGATACCTAAAGTTTTTGATAAGAACACGTGTTCTTTGGTTTGTGGCATTACACCGTCGTCAGCTGCAACAACTAATACACCTGCGTCTGCTTGGGAAGCACCAGTGATCATGTTTTTAACGAAGTCTCTGTGTCCTGGGCAGTCTACTACAGTGTAATCGTATTTTTTGGTGGAGAATTTTTGGTGAGCTAAATCGATAGTTACTCCTCTTTCTCTTTCTTCTCCTAATTTGTCCATAACAAATCTGAATTTGTTTTCTCCGTCATCTAATTGTTGTTCAGCGATTGCACCAGCTTTTAATAATAAGTGTCCAACTAAAGTGGATTTTCCGTGGTCA
>NZ_JAZTXC010000024.1:0-13188 GCF_045636185.1 Methanobrevibacter sp.
ACATTTGAAGACCAGTTAATGGATCAACAGCGGTTAATATATATTCGCCAGGGTTTAAATTAATGTTTAATTTGGCAATTCCGTTTTCATCGGTTGCACGATCATAAAAGACTCCATTAATATTCATTCTAATATTTTGACCAGCTACAGGATTACCTTTACCATCTATTAACTTAATGAAGAATTGTGATTCATTTCTGTAATATTTAACTAAATCATCAGCAATCAATGTAGGCAATACTTCAATATTATTTTCAACGCTTGTTCCGTTGAATGTTGTTTTAATTTTGTAATTACCAGGATTTAAGTTAATATTTATTGTAGCTATTCCTTTCGCATCGCTGGTTCTGTCATATTTTCCGCCATTAATTTCAAAGGTCACAGTTTGATTTGCAACACCAATTTTTGCTTTAAATTGCGAATCGTTTTTATAGATTTTCACTAAATCTTCAGTTAATATTGCTGCCTCAATAGTATAAACTTTCAATGATGCGGTTTCACCCATTGGTGCTAAATCATAATATCCTTTACCAAAATCAACAAATGAAGTATTGTTTTCAAAGTGTTGTCTTGAATTTTCTAGCAGAGGAACATATTTTTTTGTCATTACTACTGTAAAGTTATCATTTTCTTCAATAGAAATGTTTTTGTTTAATTTAATGGTATGATAACCTTCAAATGGAGCGGTTCCATTTTGTGAAAATTTTAGTTTATTATTCACATAAATTTCAAGGTTATATTTTTCACCTTCTTCATAGAAATAAGTTCCAACTGCAGCTATTAAATCATCTTCTAGAGAAGTATAGACATTTTTATAAGAAGCAATAACTCCTGGGCTTTTGGAGAGGAAATATTTTATATATCCTCCCATATCGGTTTGATAATTTTTATTATATGGTTCGTTATTTTCAAAAATGTATCCGACTGAATGATACTGCGTTGCAAATGCTGTATCATAATAGGATATGTAATCATATCCTTCGTCTCCATGTCTTGTTCCATAGCTGTTCTTTATAATCCATGCACCATCCCCCGGTGGAGTTACCAGGAAATTGTTTTTTGAGTAGTTATCATCCCATCCTACAAGGAAAACTATATGGTTTCCTGATTCATTCTTGAAGTAGTATTGTGCAGAAGTATTTTCATTATAATATGGATTTTCCAGTTCAGAGCGTATAAATACACTTAAACCGCAGTATTTTAATACAGCTTCTTTCATTGCCTTGTTGTCAGTTAAATTTTTACGAGGATCGACGATCACTGCATCCTGTATGTGGACATTTTCCGGGCTGCTAATAAATTGTGATATTTTTCCAACGTCATCGTATTCATCATCAAATGTATTAAGCATTCCAAGCCAATTTATAGCATACGTAATCGCGTGTGTATCTCTGGATCCTTCTGTCAGGGTAATGTCTCCAAATTTAGAGTATCTTAATAAACTGTTTTGAATGTTATTTTCTGAAAAATCATATTCAATTCCAGTATATTTAATTAATGCGGCTTCCATTGCTGCAGCAGAACCGAATGCCCAGCATGCATTCATTGAACTTTGGTCCTTAACTGAACTTACCCAACCCCAGTCACGTAAGTCAAATTTCGTAGGTAGTTTTGAAAAAATGATTGAATCGTTTAAAAGGTCTAATGGATTTACTTTTTCAACAACTATGCTTGCATAGTTCGTATCATTTAAACAATCAGTGTCATTTATATAAGTGTTATTTAATTCATAATTTTCAAGGAAAACGCCGTGAATTGCTTCTCCATTGTTTTTAAATAGTGATTGGGTAATTTTCAAATCACTGTCATAACTGTACAATCCATGTTTGGTATTGCTTATGAAATGGTTATTGTAAGCTGTTAAATCAGACCTATCGACATATACTCCACCGCCGTGAATAAATTCTTCATCATCATAGGTTAATTTATTATTTTCGAAAAGTGTATTTGAGATTAGGTAATCACCGCAAGATAAATAAATTGCCCCGCCATCAAAAATTGCGCTGTTGTCCTTAAAAGTATTTTGAGTTATATTTGCTTTTCCACCTAAAATAATTAAAGCTCCGGCAAATTCAGATGAACAATTTAAAAATTCACTATTTCTGATGACAGTAATTCCGGTATCATTATATAAAAATCCTGGTGTATCAATAAATACCGCACCTGCGTTTTTGGTAGAAGTTACATTTATAAAACTACAATTTTCTATAAGTAGTTCATCCAATTCTTTTATTACAATAGCACCGGCGCTCATTGTTGCATTTAAGTTTATAAATTGAGAATTGGTAATATATGTTTTCCTATCATTATATATTGCAGTTGCAGATTTTGATGTTGAATTGGCGAATATTGAATTATTTATTGTCATTGTAGAAAGATAACCAAATACCATAGCTTTTTGAAGTGTATTTGTGCTTTCAAAATAAGATCCTTCTATTTTTATAGTTGTTTCTTCACTGTAGATTGCATTACCTGTGGTGGCAGTATTCTCAATAAATTTACAATTATTGACAGTAGTTTGGTTTAATGCAGTTAATCCCCCTCCGCTGGAATTTGCATAATCATTTTTAAAAGTAACATTATTAAAAATTACATCTTTACCAGAAGAAAGTATTCCTCCTCCAAATTTAGCATTACCATTTATTATAATGAGATCGTTTACGGTTACATTTTCACCATAAATTCTAAAAAGTCTTGATTGATTTTTTCCGTCAATCGTATGTCCATTACCATTAATTACAAAGTTTGTTTTGTTGACATATACTCCTAAAGTGTAATTTCCATCATCTGTTGGACTATATGCATAGTCCTGTGTTATTTCAAAGCTATTAGTGCTTTCATCAATTTGTGTTTCTAATGCTGTAAGGTTTCCTTCAGCAGAAACTGCACTTATTGATATCAATAATACAGAAAATATTAAAAATATTTTAAACTTATTCAAAAATTTTACCCCCATATTTTCTATATGTAAATATTTTATTTCTTTTTAATATAATTTTAGAATAATAACAATTAAATAGTGTAATTGAAAAATTTATTAGTATAAAAGGCTTTTTGCTTTTGAATTTATATGATTTACATTTTAAAAATGTGAGCATCGTAAATTGGAGGAAAAATATGGATTTAGAAAAAATTTTTGGAATTTTGTTTATCATATTGGGATTGATTTTTATAATTTTTCCAGTTTTTAGTGCGGAATCAGTATCCATCATTGTTGGATTAAGCTTATTGTTCTTTGGTTTTGCTTGCATAGTTAATGGATTTTCGATAAGGAATATGTCAACTTTTTCAAAAATTAATATAGTAGTAGGTATTATAGCAATAATATTTGGCATATTGTTTATTTTTGCTATTAATGCTTTACCTTTCCTTGTTGGATTTCAATTTTATATAATTGCTTTTATACTGATATTTTGCGGTATTGTTGGTATTATCTCAAAGTCAACACTATCAAAAACTACTTCCTTATTGATTTTAGTCATGGGTATAATAGCTATTGTACTTGCCGCTTATTCTATTACAGAACCAATTTATGCAGCAATTCTTATTGGATTATGTTTAATTATCCAAGGGGTAAGATTCTATCTCGATAGTGAACAAAAAGTTAAACAAATTGAATATAGAAATTAAATTGGGAGTTAAACTCTCAATATTACTTTTTTTTAATTTTAAAAAGAGAAAGAATCTCAAGGATATTTGATCTATAAGATATGGATATTTCACTAATTTTTATCTATATATAATATTTCAATATCATTTTTTGTTTAAAATTTTCTTGTATAATCTAAAAATTATTATATAAACTTCATTTATTTTCATTTTATTGCCCTATATGTTTAAATATATAAAAAATTAACAATAAATGTATGTTATTTGAGTAAAATATATATGTATTTGTTCATAAAAAGGTAATTATAGAATTGAAGTTCTAATGAACATCATGCTTTTTGCAAATCCGTCTGGAAATTGTTTAATGCATGGGATTCTATTGTCCTAAAAAGGGAATAAATAAAAAGGGGAATAAAATGAATATTAAAAGAATATTGGTCATAGCAATAATTGTTTTAGCAGTATTCAGTTGTTTAAGCATAGCAAGTGCAGGATTGTTTGACTTTTTAAGTGGAGAACAATATTTGCAAGATGATAATTCACAAGTAACGATACCAAGTAATTATACAGTTGACGATAAAAAGATAGTTGCATCATGCAAAGGCATAAATATATCATTGGTAGCACAAAAAAGTGTAGATGACAAATTTGAAACAGAATTCTTTAATGCTGTTAACGAAGGTGGTAAGGAAGCAGGATATGAAAATGTATCAAACAAAACAATAAATGGATATACAGTGCATGAGTTCGCTGCAAGTCCAAGTAAACTCAAAAACCTTACTGGTACATCATCAAGGGAGGATGTAGCTTGGATTGAATATCCGCCACAAATTGCCGCACCTTTCGATAATCCTGTTGATCACTTCAGATCAGTTACATTCATTAAAGATGGAAAAGAACACAGATTACTTATTTCCACAAATAATACTGCTGATAACTTATACACTCCGGAAATCGAAGGAATTATAAACAGTATTGGACCTTTGAAAAAATAATTAGTTATATTTGATTTTTAGATTATTTTCTAAAAATCTTTCTTTTTTTTTAATTTAAGTACAGGATACACTCCCACTAATTTTTCTATTAATGATTTTTAAATTAATGCTATTAATTCATGCCATACAAATACTGGTATGACTTAAAAATAACTAAAAAATAAAAATTTTCATGTTTCATTCTAAAAAAAAGAAAATAATAGCTATTCTATAAGAATAGCTGGTTTATAAGGCATTGCATTTTTGGCCTTGTTTTGCGGGTCGTATGAATCATCAGTGTGTACAATAACTTCACTTGATACTTCATTGGAAATGTATTCCAGTGCATCAGCAATGATTTGGGCTTCATCGATTTTACCCACATATTTGGTTTTAGTCATTTCACGGCCGATCTTTTTAGCTACTGCAGCTATCTCTTTTTTATCATCATAAATGTTGGCTCCAATAGCTCTGCCCATGATTTGACCAATATCCGGTTTTCCAACTTCATCTGCTATTTTGTATAAGTCCCATTTCCAATCAGGGGATAGGTAAATGTGAACCTTTTCAGCGTCATCTCCGACCATCTTTTTGATTTGATTGATGTCTTTAATGAGATTTTGCACTAACTCTTCTGATTTTTCAATTTCAAGACTTATAATGCTTTCATCAGCTTCAGGCCATTTAGCAGTACTTACAAATCCTTCTCCACCATATGTTGACCATAATTCTTCACAGGTGTGAGGTGTAAATGGTGCAAGTAATCTGATCCATGATTCCAGGACTGTAGACAAGACATAAATTACTGCAGGGTCTTTTTTATCAATCAAATGATTTACTCTGTATAAGTAATGGTCGATGTCCTTTTTAAGTAAGAACAGGGATTCCTGTAAAGCTTTTCTTGTTTGGAAAACTTCTAAAGCTTCAGTTGATGCTTTGATATGTTGATTCAGTTGACTTAACATCCATAAATCAATGGTTCTTGTTAATTCAACTTTTTCTATATTGCTTAAATCCAATGCAGAACCTTTGATTTCTTCAACTTTTCCTGCAAATTCTCTAAACCATTCAAGTCTTCTTTTAGTTCCAAGAACTTCCTTTTCTCTCCAGTCAAAGTCTTGCCATGGTTCCGCAGATGCCATCAAGAATAACCTTACTACATCTGCTGTGTAATCTTCAATCGCATCTTTTAAAAGAATAACGTTTCCTTTTGATGAAGACATTTTATTTCCTTCCAAAAGACCCATTCCAAATACGACGGTTCCTTTCGGCCATTTGTCTTCTGGGAAAATCGCACTGTGGTGGAACATCAAAAAGCTTAAGTGATTTCCAACAAGGTCTTTTGCAGATAATCTCCAATCAAGAGGATACCAGTAGTTAAATTCATCTTGAATTTCTTTAACTAGTTCTGGTGAGACTTTAATATCATCAGAATCTTTATTTAAGTATATTTTATCAAAGAATGCACGATTCAAATCATCAGGATTCATGTCTTTTAAAAATCTTGCTACTGAATAGTAGGACATATAGATTGTTGAATCGCTTAGCGGTTCGATTAACCATTGGTTATCCCAAGGGAGTCTTGTTCCAAGTCCGACTTTTCTGGAACATGCCCAATCATCCAGCCAGTCAATATAGTAATTGAAATTGTTTTTGATTTCTTGAGGAATGATTGTTTCTCTGTTTAGGACTTCATGGGTTTTTTCTTTCCATTCGGGATTTGAATATTTCATGAACCACTGATCATCCATTATTTTGACAACACAGTTATTTCCACATCTGCACACAACTGGTCTTTCAGCAAAGTCATACATGATTGTAGCCATATTCTTGGATATTAACTCTTCCTTCAATTCTTCACGGGCAAATCTAACTTTTTTACCTCCAAATCCAGGAATGCTTTCAATTATTGTACCTTTACTGTGTTGGATTTTATATAATTCGTTAGTAGCTTCATGTATCTTCTCATCGTTTTGGTCTGTAATTCCTAACCTTTCAATAATGTCTGCTGCAGGGATTTCTCCATAGCCTTTAACGGTACAGACTGGAATTGGAACTACATTTTCGATAATTCCTTCTAAATTGTATTTTGCTATCAATTCATCATTTTTCTTTAAATCTTGAAGGGCAATATAATCTGCAGGTGCATCTGCTGGCTCTGAAAATACAACTCCACTACCGTATGAAGCGCTTACAAAGCTTGCAGGGAAAATTGGAATCTCTTCGTCGGTAAATGGATTAAGTGCCATTTTACCAATCAAGTCATTTGGATCGATTTCGGATATGATATCCAATCCTTTAATTTGCTGTTCTAGATTATAATGAGCTTCTTTGGTTACTACCCAATTTTCACCGTTTGCATTAACCAAGACATATTCAACATCCGGATTCAACCAAATGTTTGTAGCACCAACAATGGTTTCCGGCCTTAATGTTGCTGTAACGAGTATCTTATCATCAATTTTGAATTTCAATAATGTTAATTCATTAACTCCAACACCTTCTCCTTCAAGCAAATCGTGGTCCCCTACAGGATTGTCACAGTTTGGACAGTATTTAACAGGGTGTTCACCTTTTTGAACTAATCCTTTTTCATATAATGTGGTAATTTGCCATTCTATGAATTTTTTGTATGTTGGGTCAATGGTTCTGAATTCACGTCTCCAGTCAATGGAGTAACCCATATCGTGCATTACTTCATTATATTCGCTACTGAAATACCTTACAATGTATTCTGGGTCTTCCAATTTAGGTAATTCATCTTTTGGGACTCTGTGGACATTTTCATATAAGTCAAGAGTCCAAGGGTCTTTTCTTTTAATCCTGTCAGCTATTCCAATAACGGGAGCTCCGGTTACGTGCCATGCCATTGGAAACAATACATTGTAACCTTCCATTCTTTTAAATCTTGCATATACATCAGGAACAGTGTATGTACGACCATGTCCAATGTGCATTGCACCACTAGGGTACGGGAAAGCTACAGTAATAAATAATTTTTCTTTATCGTTAGGGTTGGATTCAAATAACTTTTCATCAGCCCATTTCTTTTGCCATTTTTTTTCAGTCACTAAATCACCATTATAGTCTTTGCAGGGCTTTCGGGAACTTTGCTTTTATGCTGGTTCCTTTTAACTCTTGCTATGATATCATTAACTTCATCAACATCAATTTCTAATTCATCAGCAATGGAATCAGCATCGATGTCTTTTTCTATATGTCTGTATAAAATTTTATCAAGTAATTCATAAGTCATTCCTATTTCATCTTCATCGGTTTGGTTATTCCATAATCCTGCTCTAGGTGGTTTATTGATGATTTCTTGAGGAACATTTAAGTATTTAGCTAATTCATAAACGTCGGTTTTATATAAATCTCCAATCGGTTCAATATCACAAGCACCGTCTCCATGTTTTGTAAAGTAACCGATTACGATTTCACTTTTGTTACCTGTTCCGCTAACCAGGTAATTTTTTGAATTAGCATAAAAGTAAATTATTGACATTCTTATTCTA
This sequence comes from Methanobrevibacter sp., assembly GCF_045636185.1. Taxonomy (GTDB): domain Archaea; phylum Methanobacteriota; class Methanobacteria; order Methanobacteriales; family Methanobacteriaceae; genus Methanocatella. The sequence continues at coordinate 8,099 of NZ_JAZTXC010000024.1, forward strand.
GCTTTGAGGTTTCCTATAGCTAATTTGTCTTCTTCTAATTGTGCAACTGATAAGAATTCGTTTAAAATACTATCAATAGCCATTTCTTTATAGTTTATTCCTAATGATTGTGCTATTGCAGTACCATGAAGTTTATCTTCTGTTGGTGTGGTTGTGGAAGGCATAACTATTCCAAATACATTTTCTTTTCCAACAGCTTCACAAGCTATATATGCAGCTAATGTGGAGTCAATTCCACCACTTAAACCTATTACAAGTCCATTTGCATTAGCTTCTGATACTTTATTTTGAACGAATTCAACGATATCATTTTTTGTTTTTTCTAAATCTAATTTTGGAATTTCGTTCATATCAAACACTCACTTAATTTTTCATTAGTAATTAATATAGTTCTTTTATTATATAATATATTATTATGAATGATGTGGAAATTTTGTCAAACCGCACTTTTGGCGGTGCCGATAAAGAAGTTTTAGATTGCTTTGTTGAGTACCAGCAAGCATTAATTGACAAAAATGATGTTAAATTAAATGAATTGATGGATAAAGACTATGTTTTAACCCATATGTCCGGTAAAAAACAAACTAAAGAGGAATTCATTGGAGAAGTAATGGATGGTACTTTGAATTATTTCAAATCTGAAATTCATGACCCGAATATATTATTTGATGATGATGAAAATGCCACATTAATTTCTGATGTTACCTTAGGCGCCCGCGTCTATGGTGTTGAATCCAAATGGACAATCAACACTGTAATGGATTTTAAAAAAATAAATGGCAGATGGATAATTGGTAAATGGGATACTTGAATTACTGATTATGCACGGATAAGGTGATCCTTTATGTTATACTCGGTGTAATTCTCTGCTATCCTATCAACAGTTCCATCTTTAAACATTTCATCTAGTGTGTTTTGAACTTGATCTCTTAGTTGGGTATTGCCCTGTTTAAATCCGACACCATATTGTTCATTGCATAATGATTCATTTAGTATTTTAAAGTGGTTTGGGCTTTTTGCCAGTCTATTATTTGCAAGTTCAAAATCTACAAGTACAGCATCACATGCACCAGTATCCAAGTCCATAAATGCTGTGTTAAAATCATGTGCTTCCACTATTTTTAAAGAATCTCCAATAGTTTTATTTTGTCCTTTGAGAGCATCTCCTCCAGAGGATTCAACTTGAAGTTCTACGGTTTTTCCCTTTAAATCTGAAATTGATGAAATATTGGAGTCTGACTTTACAACAAATACTTGGCTATTGTTAAAGTATGGTTTTGTCCATGTATAATTATTTTCCCTATTATTTATGGTGAATGCACTCCATATGCAATCTACTTCTCCAGAATTAAGTTCTGCTTCTTTATAATCCCAGTTAATTACTGGCTGAACAACTAATGTCCAGTTATTTCTTTTACAAACCTCCCTGGCCAAATCTATATCAAAACCAGCATAGGATTTATTATCAGCTTTATATTCAAATGGTGGGAATCCTAAATTAACTCCCATAACAAAAGTTTTTTCATCGTTGGTTATATTGCTGTTGTGTTTTGTGTCGATATCATCAAGAAAATCAAAAAAACCTGCACTTGCAGTACTGATGCTTAAAAATATTATCAATATTGCTAGAAGAGTTAATATTTTTTTATTCATCTGTTTTTTCCTCCACATTTTTAAATAAAATTTATATTTAATATTATTTTTCTATTTCAATATATTTAAATATTAGAATAATGGGTTATTTCTAAATTAAAATGATGTAAACTCATTCAATAATAATCAATTAATTTAATTAATATTAAAATCAAATAATTTAATAAGAATACTAATTATAAAGTAATATCTTAATATTCTTAATTACTTAACAGAAAGGAGGAGGGCAATTCCTACAGAATATTAGGTGAAGTATTGCCATAATTAATATGAATTATCCAGAAGAATCATTAAAAGCAAAAATAAGAAGAATGTTTTCATTATCGGAGGATTCCGCATCACATGATGAGATTCGTGCACGTCTCATGGATGGTGGAAAAATAACTGGAACGAATATGTGTGTGCTGGTATGTGCGATGATAATTGCATCTGTCGGTCTTAATATGAGTTCAACGGCAGTAATTATCGGTGCAATGCTAATTTCTCCTATTATGGGAAGTATTCTTGCTTCAGCATATTCAAGTGTATCTGCAGATTATTCTATGCTACGAAATTTTGCGATAGGTTTCGCAATACAGGTTGGAATCAGTATTGCTGCAGCGGCGATATATTTTTTCCTTTCTCCAGTTAAGGAGCCAACAGTGGAACTAATTGCAAGAACATCACCGACTTTTTATGATGTTCTCATCGCCTTCTTTGGAGGACTGGCAGGAATCATCGGGCAGACAAGGCAGGACAAAACGAACACTGTTATCCCAGGGGTTGCTATTGCAACTGCTCTTATGCCTCCCCTATGTACCTGCGGATATTCAATTGCAAACGGCAGATTAGATATGCTTCTTGGAGCAGGTTATCTCTTTATCATAAATGCATATTTCATTTTCCTGTCTGCAAGTATCATTCTAAGTATTTTAAAAATCCCTAAAGTTCAGGAATTAACTGAAAAACAATGGAAGAGACATCGCTTACGTATGGTTCGTAATACTCTTATTATTATGATTCCTAGTATAATAGCAGTTTATGCTATGTTATAATAAGAAAATTCTACTTAAAATTAATCATGAACATGATGCATCTTTTTATGCATGTTTGATGCATTCTGTTTAATTTTCTCTTTTTTTAAATTATTCAAAATCTGATACATTTCAATTTTAAATTTCTATTAGTATTAATGTAAATCTTTTTATATTTATTAATATTATATAATAAAATAAATATAATTTATAATAGTTTATATAAAAAGGTGAACAAAATGTCAAAAATGTCTAAAGTGGTTGAAACGACCTTAAAACACAAAGGTTATAAGGAACATACTGGAAATAAGGATGGAGCAGATGAATATATGGAAAAACGGTCTGCTGTTGAGGATGAAACATATAAAATCCCTAAATTGCTATATCATACTAAAGTTAAAAGTAAGGAGATGTTTGGATGTCAGATGATAATTTTCAATGAAAGCTTAAATGCTGAATATAATATCCTATATCTTCATGGTGGAGCTTATGTTAGTGAAATTCAAGTTCCACATATTATTTTTTGTGATAATCTTGCCAAAAAGGTCAATGCTACTGTATTTGCTCCAGTATATCCTCTGGCACCTAACCACACCTATGATGAAACCTACAAAATTGTTGAAAGCCTTTATGATTTGATGTTGAAATTCGAAAAACCTATTACAATAATGGGGGATTCAGCAGGCGGAGGATTGTCCGCATCATTTTGTGAATATTTAAAAACCAATGACTTGACACTGCCTGAACATTTAATATTATTGTCCCCATGGGTTGACATATCAATGTCTGGTGATTATGATGAATATATTGACCTTGATCCAATGCTTGGAGTCGATGGTTTGCGTGAAATGGGCGAAGCCTGGGCAGGAGATTTGGATACAAAGGATTTCAGGGTAAGCCCGTTGTTTGGAGATATGGAAAAACTCCCACAGACTACTATTTTTGTAGGGACTCATGAAATATTATATTCTGATGTTGTTAAATTTTACAATAAACTGAAGGATAATGGTATTGAAGTCGAATTAATTGTCGGTGAGGAAATGCCTCATGTTTATCCACTTTATTCTGGAGTTCCTGAAGCAAAAGAAGCATTCAATCATATTGTTGAAGTGATTCGGGATTAATGTTGTTAACTAGGTATTAATTTCATTAGGTTTTTTAAACTTAAAATTAATTATATAATATTATGATTAATAATTAAAAAATTATCCGGGTCGATAAAATGTCAAAAAGGGCTGAAATTGTAGAAAAAATTTTAAGTAGGAATCATCGTGAATATATGGACAGTAAAGAGAAAGCTGAAAAGCATATGCATGAACGTTCTCTTGTAGAAGACGAAACTTATGAAATCCCGAAAATTGCATATCGCACTAAAGTCGAAAGCAAAGATTTGTTTGGATGTCAAATGGTCATGTTCAATGATAATGAAGATACTGAACGTTTAGTCATATATCTTCATGGGGGAATCTATGTAAATGAAATAGTGTTGCCTCACATTATATTTTGTGATAAACTTGCAAAAAAAGTTAATGCGACGGTTTTCGCTCCGATTTATCCTCTTGCTCCAAATCATACCTATGAGGAAACCTATGAGATTGTTGAAAAACTGTATAATCATTTATTGACTCTTGATAAAGATATTATAATTATGGGTGATTCTGCTGGAGGGGGATTGACTGCAGCATTCAGTGAATATTTGGCAGTTAAGGACATGCCTCAACCCCAAAACTTAATTTTAATATCTCCATGGGTTGACATATCAATGTCCGGTGTTTATGATGATGTTGAATTTGATCCGATGTCTGGAGTTGATGGTCCTCGTGAAATGGGTAAGGCCTGGGCAGGAGATTTGGATACAAAGGACTATAAGGTAAGTCCGTTATTTGGAGAAGTAAGTAAACTTCCAAAAACTACGCTATTTGTAGGAACTCATGAAATATTATATTCTGATGTTGTTAAATTTTACAATAAACTTAAGGATAATGGTGTTGAAGCAGATTTAAATGTTGGTGAGAAAATGAATCATGTTTATCCACTTTATCCGGGAGTTCCTGAAGCAAAAGAAGCATTCAATCATATTGTTGAAGTAATTTTGGGTTAATTTTCGAATTCTTAAAATTCAATGGGCATTTAATCATATGTTAAATGCCTCAATTTTTCATTCTTCGTAATTTTCACAATAGTTTCTGTTGTATATTTCTGAATTTCCTAAATCACAGTAAGAAACTTCTTTTTCATAATAGTTGCCCTCTGCATCATACTCTCCTTCATAATTGTTGCGGAAATGTATGCAATCAAAAGAGCAGTAATCTCCGGTCATTGTAATAATCTCCATTTAGTTGTTTTCATGTTATTTAATTTCATTGAAAATCAAACAAAGCAATGGATTAAATAATCCATTTCTAAGATTAATTTTTATAATTT
>NZ_JAZTXC010000025.1:0-3235 GCF_045636185.1 Methanobrevibacter sp.
CTGGACAATCAACGTAACCAACAACGGACCTGACGATGCAATAAACACAATACTAGACGACATATTACCTGAAGGATTAATATACATCTCAGACGACTCACATGGCGCATACGACAACGAAACCGGCAGATGGACAATAGGAGACTTACCAGTAGGAGAAACAGTTACAATAACAATCACAACAGTTGTAAACGCTACAAACACAACAATAACCAGTGATGTTAATGTATCATCCGATACCTACGACCCTAATATGAACAATAATAAGGACAACAGCTCCATTACTGTTCTTCCTGAGGCCGACTTGGAAGTTGAAGTATTGGTTTCCAATGCTACACCTAATTTAAACGACAAAATTACCTGGACAGTTATTGTTACCAACAACGGTCCTGACACTGCTGTCAATACACAAGTATCCTATAAGCTACCTGAAGGATTAGTTTATAATGGAGACAATTCAGGTGGAGCTTATGATGTCAATACAGGTATTTGGAATATAGGAAATCTCGAACCTGGTCAAACAGTCATCTTGAATGTTGATACTAGTGTAATTGTTCCTGGCATTGACATTACTTGTAATGCATCCGTTTCCTCAGACACATTTGATCCGAATATGAATAACAACTATGCTAACAATTCAACCAGAGTTCCTATGGCTGATTTAGAGCTTATCAAAACAGTTAATGTTGATCACGCATATGTTGGAGACCAAATCATATTCAACACTGAAGTAATAAACCATGGTCCTGACGCTGCAGTCAATGTAATCGTATTCGATAATTTACCTTCTGAGTTAGAAGTTATTGACTTTGTTCCATCAAAAGGTACTTACGATAAAAACACTGGCATTTGGACTATTGGATATTTAGCTCCAGGCGAAAAAGTTACACTTAGTGTTGTCACTAAAGCTTTAAAAGAAGGAACATACACCAATGCAGCATTTGTTTCAAGTGATACTTATGATCCTAACATGTCCAACAACAATGGCTCTGCAAGTGTAGTTATTAAAGATGTGCCTAAAGACGGAAATGACACTAATGTAAAACCTCCAGTCAACACATTGCCTGCTGCAGGTAACCCAATCCTAATGGTTATCTTAGCATTGTTCTCTGTTGCTGTCGTATCTATAAGAAAAAAACATTAAAACGGGAAATTAACTTTTCCCACCTTTTCTTTTTTTTAACCGATTTCTAAATTAATTAATCATTATGAAAATTTAACAATTAAAACATGCATAAATCAATTTCTATTTTTTCTAGCCGATGGTGTGAAATGTATTCTAACTTGAAGATTTATACCTCCCTATTCTTTTTCTTATACATGGCAAACTTAAAATCAAATGAATTTATTATAGTAATGAAATAAATGCAAAATACATTTCATTAAAATCATGGAAAAGTATTTACTTTTGATTTAATCAACTGGAACTTAAAGAATTATGATGGCAATATCGAATCGCATATCCCAAAAAAATATGATATGAAAAATACGAAACATTAATCCAGAAAAAAGTAAAAATCACTAGTTTGAACCATTCCAGCTTGTAGAAGCAGAAAAATTCTTGCACAATAAAGCTAAAAATGAATATGAATCATTCATTCCATTCAGGATTAGTGGCTTTCTTAAGGGTTAATATCACACAAACCACATAAATTATTAATGCAGTGGTAATTGTAATGAGTAACTTATCAAACGTATATGAATTCAATACAGCAAACATTCCGCCAATCCAGATAATCATTAAAAATAATGGAAGAAGATATTTTACAATAAACAGCCAGGTTTTACCAATTTTAACTGACTTTGATTTGGAATTTAAAAAATCAATAAGTTTTTCAGCCTTGAATATCCAGGCAAATAGTATGCACTCCAAAACAACACAGAACAATCCGGAAATTTGATTAATATATGTATCAATATACTCAAGCAATGAGGAGCCGAAAGATGTTGCATAAACAAGGGCTGCCAAACCGCCAACTATACACAATATTGTTACAGTTCTCTTACGTGAAATATTGAATTTGCTTTGTATTGAAAATGATAATGGTTCAATCATAGATAAAATGCTTGTAATTCCAGCAATATAAATTGTTAAAAAGAATAATGGTCCTAGAATATAAGCCAAGTCACCTAAAATGTTAAATACAGTAGGGTATATTACAAATATCAGTCCGGTTCCCTGGTCGATAATATTTGCAATAGGAGTTGCTGTCTGCAAAGACATATAGCCCAAAACTGAAAACACAGCAATAGCAGCGATATTTTCAAAAAATGAATTTGCAAAAGCGATGATGAATGTATTGGAAATTATGTCTATGTCTTCCTTAAGATAACTGGCATAGGTTACTGTTCCGGACAATCCTATATTTAAAGAAAAGATTATTTGACCAAATGCCAACATCCAAACATTAAAATTAGTCAGCTGTGACCAGTCCGGATTGTATAATTCACTGAGTCCTATTGAAGCTCCCGGAAGGGTAAGTGAAAAAATGACTATTACAATCATAATAATGAAGAGCAACGGAACAAAAATCTTTGATACTTTTCCTAAACCGCTTTCCAGATCCCTATGGGATACGAACCAAACCACAATCCAACCGACAAGAGTAGAAATGGCGATTACAGGAATGAAATTAAGCAAACCCCAATAACTAGTTGAAGCCTGCATGAGCATACTTGAGTAGAAAATACTCGGATTTGCTCCCCATCCTTTTGATAAACTTAAAACACCATAAATTAAGTCAATACCTAAAATACTAGAGTAATAAATCATTACCATCAATAACGATACGGGGATTAACCATCCCAGAAATTGCCATCTTGAATCTATTTTTGTAATGGTCTTTGCATAAGATGATTTGAATTTGAGTCCCATCCCATATTCCAAAATTAAAACAGGAATACCCATTATTAAAATAGCTATGATATAAGGGATGAAAAATGCTCCTCCTCCACTGGAGTAAAGCACATAGGGATATCGCCATATATTTCCAAGGCCAACTGCAGACCCAATCATTGCAAGCACAAATGTCAGCTTGCTGTCCCACTGATTTTCATTAGTCATAGTATTTTTCTACCAAAGTTATATAATGTAAATATATTATTTAGACATTATATATTTTTGTAAAATAGTCATTAGTTCTAATTTATTGTTATTTTTAAATTCAGAGATGTAAGTGTGTACTTACATGCGAAAAACATTATATATGAATAAAAAAAAGATTATAATTAACAA
>NZ_JAZTXC010000026.1:0-1727 GCF_045636185.1 Methanobrevibacter sp.
TCACCAGGAGATAAAGCCAATACGCCATCAACAATATTTTCATCTAATAAATATTTGAAAATACTTGTTACTGCTCCACCACATTCTCCTGCTTCCTGAATGTCCGGATTTTTTGATCTAGCTAAAACATAACTCATATTATCACTCACAATTTATTTTGGATTTTTTCAATAACTTCATCCACACCTAATGCATCTGATTCAATTACTGCATCAAATGTTTGAGTCTCACCCATAGCATTTACAAAACTGCCTTCATTTTCAAGCCAGGATTTAACTGGAACAACTATTTGTGAAGCATTTGAAGTTGAATTTTCACATGGCACGAAACTTACAATAGTTGAAATTGATCCGAAGTCGAAATCAATTTCAGGAATTAAATCATCATTGAAAACAAGCAATAAATCAGTATCGTTTAATAATTCTACAAATTCTTCTTTTGATTGGGCTTTTACAATATCACAAGCACCTTTTGAATTACATTTACTGAAAACAGGCAATATTTTAGAGTTTGCTTTATCTGAAATCTCTTTAATTTTAGCCAAATCCTCAGATGAATTTACAGTGTTAAATAAAATTACAGATGATTCATCAAGATTATCTCCAAAATTATTTAAAACATCATCAATACTGTCGCAGATTTCATCTGAAACATTTGCAGTTACAGAACTTTCCGGTGTGAAAGAATAAACATTGGCTCCGTTTTCTTTTGCATGTATAATTCTTCTACCAATTAACGGATTAGTATATAATACATCTCCGATAACAATAAGTTTAGATGCTTTTTCAACATCCTCATAAGATGCAACTTCTCCGTCAATATCGACAATATTGTCCGCATATAAAGCTATATTATAATTATTTTTTTCAGCAAAACTTTTAATTGCTTCAATTTCTTCAACACTATTGTTTCCGGAGCAAAATACTGTAATTTTTTCTGAATCTTTTGATTTAAGATTACTGCAAATTTCATCAATTGCCTTATCTATGTCTACATTAGAATTTGAAACAATAGCATTACTTAATTTATTTTTATATACTTCAATTGAATTTCTGCCATTTAAACAATTTTTTCCTTCATTAACCGGATGTCTTTTATATGGATAGGTTCCAACTACATCCCCATCATGTGAAACAACATTAATACCACAACCAACACTACAGGATGGGCATAACGTGTGTTTTATTTCTAACATGTCATATCACCTAATTAGTTATAAAGAGCACTAGAAACATTTTCACTTCCAAAATCACCCTCAGATTCATCATGGGATAAATTATGAGTTGATTGTACAGTCAAAGAAAACATTTTCATCAACATATCAAATGAATTATTTAAAATAATTTGAGAAGATGTTTCCTCTTTAAATTCCTCAAAATCCTCTAATTTTAAAATACCTTCAATTTTAAAGTTTAAATCTAAGAAAATTGATTTCAAAATACAATTATATCCAATATTGTTTTGATCTTTATGGGTATAATCAATTGACCAATCCATTTCCAAATCCAAATCACAATTTTTTGGATTTGTTAAAGGTCGAATCATAGCAACTTTTTCGATATAAATTTCCATATTACTCTCGCCAACACATTTATTAAATATTATCTCATAATTACTCAAATAAACACTTAAATGAATAATCTATTCTATTATTGGGAGTAATAACCATATAAATGTTATTAAAGTATTACTCTTTTTTAAACTATTTAAATTAAAAATAAAAACTT
>NZ_JAZTXC010000027.1:0-26814 GCF_045636185.1 Methanobrevibacter sp.
TTGTTTCTCTATTCATTAAAATCCTCTATTCCAGTTTTTTAAATAAATTATAAGAGTAATGAATAATAACTTATTAAAGTTATATATTCTTAAAGTTATACCGATTGGCATAACATTACTAATCAATCCCCCATGTTTATGGGTTCATAGTATTAAAAGCAAATAACTGTTTAGTTATTTGACAAATAATGCAATAATCAAGAATTATTTTATATCGCATTAGATAAAAATATAATTCCACATGTATAGGATATATTTTTATTAATGAGTATATATTATTTTTAACATTATTAAATATTTTGTATTTAAAGCAAAATTATAAAAAATAAGATAACACTGAAAAAAATTAATTTTTCAAATATTATTTTTTAAGTTTGTATTTAAGTTCATCTAATGCACAGGTAAATCTGCATCTAGGAAAACCTTTACAGCCAACGAAATCACCGTAACGTCCGGAACGTTTAATCAAATCCTTACCGCACTCAGGACATTTGCCAACAACTTCAATTTGCATCGGTTCGAGATGTTCTTTGCCACAATTAGAATCAAGGCAAGCATGCTTAGGCGGTTTACTGCCGAATGAAATTATAGGCAAACCACATTTATCACAGGTTTTCTTCAAGAAACGTGCACCTTTCGGAATTGAATAAGTATTATTACAATCAGGATAATTAGAACAACCTACAAAATAACTTTTATTTTTAGGAGAGTATCTTTTGATGAGATTTCCACCACATTTACACTTACCAACAATATTACTTTCCTGATAAGCGTCATACAGTTTAGAACCAATTTCCTCAGTGTTTTTATCAATGTCAACTAAAATTTCTTTGACATCTTTCTCTCCTTCATCAATAACACTGTCCTTAGTTGTTATCTCTTTATTGATACCTTCCAACTTATCTTCCAAATCTCGAGTCAATTCTTCACTAGTCAAATCATTACAATAGCTGCTTAATGTATCAATGAGATTCATACCCAATTGATTAACAGAAATCTTATTTCCATCTATATATTTACGGTCATACAGTTTATCTATGATGTCTGCACGGGTCGCCTTGGTACCAAGTTCCCTTTTTTCCAGTTCCTTAATTAATGAAGCCTGGTTATAACGTGCGGGAGGTTTGGTTTCTTTTTCATCAGAAATAAGTTCCTTAACACTCATGGCATCCCCTTCTTTAATTTCAGGGAATTTTTCATTATCGATTTTTCTAAATGGATAATGTTCCATCCATCCCTTATGGGTAACCCTTCTGCGTTTGAAGCGGAACTTTTCTCCTTCAATATCCAAAGTAGTGTTCATGGACTCAAATTCAGCAGCTTCGAAAAATACTGCAATGAATCTATAAACGATTAAGTCATAAATCTTCTGTTCATCTTTAGACAAACCAGAAGGCAAAATTCCAGTAGGGTGGATAGCAGGGTGTGCTTCATCATCTTTTTTACCGTTGTTAGGTTTTAATTTAGAAGGCAATTGAGAAATATGTTTCAAATAATCTTTGTTTTTAGATAATTGCTTAAAAATAGATGGGAAATCTAAACTCTCAGGTAACTTTTGAGATGAAGTACGTGGATAGGAAGTATATCCTGAACTGTAAAGATTTTGGGCAGCAATCTGAGTTCTTTTAGGTGTGAAACCAAATACATTATAAGCTTCAGACTGTAATCCGCCTAAATTAAATGGAACAGGAGGTCTTGTTTTTGAATTGGAAAGTTCGATATTGTCAACAATCGCATCCTTATCTTTACATTTATTAAAAATCTCTTCAGCCCTTTCACGGTCGAAAATATTTCCGTCAACGTGTTTAATTTCAATATCTTCAAAATCCAGAATAGCTTTAATAACCCAATATGGTTCAGGTACGAATTCTTCAATTTCCTTTTCACGATCTACCAAAATGGATAATGTAGGTGTCTGAACACGACCGACAGACAATTTCAAAAATCGTTTTTTAGATTTGCGAACCGCATTTGATAATGCAATGGAAATATTCATACCAAAATAATAGTCCAAAATATGGCGAGCGATACCGTTGTCTACCTGATGCATATCAATTTTTATTTTATTGTCATATGCCTCAATAATATCTTTTTTAGTCAAAGTAGAAAATTTCATACGAGATGCTTTTGATAAAGAATCTTGACCACAAGCATATTTTAAAGCATTATATCCAATTAAAGTACCTTCAACATCATAATCGCAAGCATGCACATAAGAATCAGCACCTTTTCCAAATTTTTGAATTGCCCTAACATAATCTCTAGTGTAACCACTAGTCTTCTTATTCACTTCATATGCCGGTGCCCAGTGCAAATTAAAAGAAATGCTGCTTTTTGAAGTATTTGGAATCAAAGAGTATAAGTGACCTACGCCGGATAAAACAGTAATATCCTTTGAATCCCTATTTAATGTCCAGTATTTAATTTTTCTATTATAAACATTCTTTTTAGCCTTTGAAGATAATGCTTTTGCTATTTTCTCAGCAGAACTAGGTTTCTCACAAATAATTACTTCATGCATTCTAACAATTACCCCACATATTTTCTCAATATAGATAAAATATAGAATACATTATCATATATAAAAATTTCTATGAAAAAATAATGTGGCTAAAAAATCATAGGATTGTCCCAACCAATGCAAAATAAAATTTAATATATTATGCTTGAATTAAATCTTCTAAAAAAAAGATAAATAAAATTAAAATGATTAGAAAATTTAATCATCAAATTTATCTTTATCCAATGTTTTAACGACCTTAGCAGGGACTCCAACAGCAACTTCATAGTCGCCAACATCTTTTGTAACAATTGCTCCGGCTCCAACAATAGCATATTTACCAATTGTTACACCAGGGAGAATACTAACACCGGCGCCAATCCAAGCTCCCTTTTTAATATGGATCGGTTTGCAGATTAAAACTTGCCTGTCATATTCATCGTGATTATTGGAAAGCAACTGAACATTTGCCGCAAGCATCACATCATCCTCAATTTCGATTCCCCCACGGGCCATTAAAAGAGAATTAGAATTAATATAAACATTATCTCCTATTTTCATGTGGTCGAATGCAGCACCGGCAATAGGTGCCATAATTTGAGAATTTTCACCCAAATTATCTCCAAACAATTCTTTTAAAAGGTCATTATATTCATCAGTATTTGGCAGGGTATGATTAAGTTTAAAGACTGTTTCATTCATTTTAAATGCTTCACCCATTTCTTCAAGGGTCATTTCTCTCATATCTACACGTTCATAATCCATTGAATCATCCCCCACAATGATTATCACCACTAATCAGTTTCTATTTTATACATATTAATTATTTGCAAAATTCATGAGAAAATGTAAAAAACGTTTAGTGATTAAAGTTAACGATTGATTTTTGCACTTCAGCAGAGATATTTCGCATCTTACACGGTTTAAAAAACAGCTATTTATATGGAATTCAATAAAATTATTTTTACAACTTAAATAAAACATATAAAGACAAAAAAAGAGCATGATACTATGAATACAAAAGAAAGAACAAAACAACATTTTAACAAAACTGCAACTGATTACAACAATTCAGAAGACGGAAAATTTGTCGAATCAATGTATGAAGAGCTAGTTAATGAGATTCAAAAATCAAAAAGCGGAAAGATTTTAGATGTCGGATGTGGAAACGGAAACCTATTCACATTACTTTCAGATGAAAAATATGAATTGTATGGAATTGATTTTTCTGAAAACATGATAACCGAAGCAAAAGACAAATGCGGAGAAAAGGCATCATTTTTTGTTGCTGATGCTGAGAAATTGCCATTCAATGATAATACCTTCGATATTATAGTTTGCAATGCATCATTTCACCATTACATTCATCCGGACATTGTATTGACAGAAATGCAACGTGTCTTAAAAGATAATGGAAAACTATTAATCGGAGATCCCTATATTTCAACTCCGGTAAGGCCAGTGATAAATTTGCTTACAAAGTTTTCACCTGAAGGAGATTATCATTTTTACGGGGAAAATGAAATGAAAAAACTATTTATAAAAAATAGATTAGTTCCAGTTTCTTTTAAAAAAACTGGAGAGCATACTGCATTACACATCGCTGAAAAATAGCATATGATAAAATTATAAATCTTCTCTGTAAAAAGAGTAAAATTCTGCACAATAATCACAAATAGGATATTTACCATTACGATAATAAGCCAATTCTGATTTGTTCATGTCGAATTTTTTACCGCATAAAAAACAAGTCTCAATTTTTTCTTCAGCCATATTATAACCAACTAAAAAAAAGTAAAAAAAATATAAATTAAAAATTTAATTTATATTATATTTTTGTAAAAGCAAGAGCTCTTCAGTAGATAATTTTCCACCTTGTTTGAATTTTTCAAAGATTTCTTCAGCTCTTTCTTTTTCTTCACGGTTTTTGTTGGAACCTGAAGAAGGTTTTTTATCAGATCTTCTTTTTCTAGGTTTTCCAGAACCTAATTTCTTGTTTATAACATGAATATCGCTTAATACAGCTTTGAATTCTTCATGTTTTGCAGAAGCATTGTTACGAGCTTCGATGAATTTCTTATGTGCATCATCAGCTGCAGTTCTGATATCATCAGTTTTTCTGAAGTAAGTTAACATTTCTTCGTGAGCAGCTTGTGCTTGTTCAGAAAGTGCAATAACTTTTTCGTGCTCTTCTTCAGATAATTTTCTTAATTCTTGAGCTTCTTCCTTAACTGATTCGTCTTCTTGGATTTCCATTAACTGTTTTCTTAAATCGTTAGCATTTTTAACGAGTTGGTTTTCTTTTTTGATATCTAAAACGCGAGTTTCAATAATTTTATCGATTTTTTTAATTTCATTTTCGATTTTAACTTTGTCACGTTTACCAGAAGACCATTCTAAGCTTTTAATCTGATTGTTTGCATCGTTACGAGCTTTTTTTGCTTCTTCAACTTCTTTGTTGATTTCATTACGTTCGTTTCTGAATTCAATAGCTTTGTTTAAATTTTCTTTCAATGATGCATTTAATTCATCACGGATTTTACGTTGTTCTTTAGCTACTTTATTGAATTCTTCCCTTTCTTCAGCAATTTGAGCTATTTCAGCTTCTTTTTCATCTTTTTGTTTTCTTACACCTTCCATAGTGTCAGCAAGAACAAATTCAGATTTTGGAAGATCGTTTTTGGATTTTTTAGCATCAGTTTTTTCCTCTTCTTGAGGTTCTTCAGCGTCTTCTACTTCTTCGGTAGCTTCAGCTTCAACTTCAGCATCTTCTACTTCTTCAACTTCTTCGGTAGCTTCAGCTTCAACTTCTTCTACTTCTTCAGCAGGAGCTTCTTCAGCAGCTTCAGCTTCAACTTCTTCTACTTCTTCTACTTCTTCAGCAGGAGCTTCTTCATTTTCAACAGCGTCGTTTTCAGTATCGTCAGTGGTTATTTGATTAAGAATTTCATCTAAGACTTTATTCAAGTCTTTTTCATCTACTACAATATCAGCTATTTCTTTTACAGAATCTTTTGCATTGAATGCAATTCCGCAACCAGCTGATTCAATCATGGAAATGTCATTTGCGCCATCTCCAACTGCAACTACTTCATCTAATGAAATACCTGCATCTTCAACATGGTCGTTTAAAACATCTAGTTTAGAACCAGATACTAAAGGACCAGTCACTTCACCAGTTAATTTACCATCTTCGACTGTGAAACTATTGGTATAGACTTTGTCAACACCAAGTTTTTCTTTAACCTTTTCAGCCACTACATCAAAACTACCACTGATGATAACTACATCAACATCTTTTTCTTTCAAACATGCGATAGTTTCACTAGCACCATCCATTAACGGAAGTTCGTCTGCGAGTTCTTCGATTTCTTCGATAGAGGTTCCTTCTAAAAGTTGGACTCTTTCTTTAATAGAAGTTTCAAAGTCAATTTCACCTTGCATAGCTTTTTCAGTAATTTCAGCTATTTCCTCTTCAACATTTGCTAATTTTCCTATCTCATCTATTGCTTCACCATCAATAATAACGTTATCTAAGTCAAATACTACAAGTTTAATCAATAATACCACCAATTATATTAAATCTAGCTCACTTAATCTATCGTAAGCTCTTTCGACACCTAATTTAGCGTCGCTTTTTGTTTTTGCTCCGGTACAAACAACTTTACCAGAACCAAACAATAATAGCACAACTTTAGGGTCAGATAATC
Organism: Methanobrevibacter sp.; assembly: GCF_045636185.1. Lineage (GTDB taxonomy): Archaea > Methanobacteriota > Methanobacteria > Methanobacteriales > Methanobacteriaceae > Methanocatella. The sequence goes on from NZ_JAZTXC010000027.1 coordinate 6,211, forward strand.
TGTATACTAAACCAGGGAATTGTTCTGGTTCATATTCAGTATCTTCAAGTTCTAAAGCTACTGCTTCTAAGTTTAATGTGGATTGCAAATTTGCAGATGCCACAATATTTTGAATTTTAATTTCAAATTCATGAGGAATTTCAGTATCTACTTCCCTCATCAAATCTACAGTTTTTTTGATTGCTAATTTAGAATCATCTATAGATTTTGCTCCAGTACATACAAGCTTACCAGAACTGAAAATTAATGCCGCAGTTTTAGGATCTTTAAGCTTAAAAACTAATCCAGGAAACTGTTCACGATTAAAATTAACGCCCTCTAAAGCTTGGGATACATCAGTCAGGACAATATCCTTCCCAATGCTTGCGGAAGCTACAATGTTTTCTATTTTAATGTCAACATCGGTCAAATTAAAACCTCCAATTAAGTTTTTAAAAGTAGTAAGTAAAAATTAAGAAAACAAAAATTAAATTTTTACTAATAAAATATTTTATTTATATAGTATATAAACTTATGTTTATTTAAATATATTAAACAAAAAAATTAAAATTTGAAAAATTTTAAATAATAAACTAATGGGGAAATTGACATGATAGAAGTTGAAGTAAAAGCAAAAATTGAAAATTTTGATGATATGAAAAAAAAGTTAGAAAATCTTGGGGCTATAAAAAGTAAAAAGGAATTTCAAGAAGATATATATTTTAACAGCCCAATTGTAGATTTTGCAAATACCGATGAAGCCTTAAGAATAAGAACAACAGAAGAAAATGAAAAAACAAATATATTCATAACCTATAAAGGCCCAAAAATAGATTCTAAAAGCAAAACACGTAAAGAAATAGAAATTGCAATAGAAGATAGTGAAAAATGCAGTGACATATTTCAAAATCTTGGATTTACAAAAGTAAGAGCGGTCAGAAAAAACAGACAATATTATACTTATGAAAATTTTGAGATTAGTCTGGATGATGTTGAAGGACTGGAACCCTATATGGAAATAGAAATAGCATTAGAAGATGGAAATGACTACAGTGAAGCTCAAGAAAAAATATTTGAATTGTTTTCAAAATTAGGAATTGAAGATGAATTCGAAAGAACATCATATTTAGAGCTTTTAGAAAAATTATAATTATATACTATAAAGCAACAATACTATTATTAGTATAATTTATTAAGAAGTGAGATAATTGCAATACTTTATAAGTCATTATAATAAAGAATGTGAAATAACTTTCCCGGACGATTTTATAATTTACGATACTACTTTAAGAGACGGAGAACAAACCCCTGGTGTCTGTTTTAGCTTTGAAGAAAAAATAGAGATTGCACGCAAGCTTGATCAATTCAAAATCAATCAGATTGAAGCAGGTTTTCCAATAGTTTCTGAAAAGGAAAGAGAAACCGTTAAAGCAATAGCAAATGATGGTTTAAATGCTGAAATTTTAGCATTAACTAGAACAAAGCAAGAAGACATTGACGCGGCATTAGATTGTGATATAGATGGAATAATAACTTTTGTTGGAACATCAGACATTCATTTAGACCATAAAATGCATATTACACGTCAAGATGCAATAAATTTATGTGAAACTGCTGTTGATTACGCAAAAGACCATGGATTATATGTCGCATTTTCAGCAGAAGATGCTACAAGAACAGACATAGAATTTTTAAAAAGAATATATTCAAAAGCTCAGGAATGTGGTGCTGATAGAGTACATATTGCTGACACAACAGGAGCAATTACACCACAGGGAATCGATTATTTAGTTAGAGAACTTGTAAAAGATTTAAATGTTAATATTGCACTTCACTGCCACAATGATTTTGGTTTAGCTGTTATCAATTCAATTACTGGAGTATTAGCTGGTGCGAAAGGTATATCAACTACTGTTAACGGTATTGGTGAGCGAGCAGGTAATGCATCATTGGAAGAACTTATTATGGCTTTAAAAATATTATATGGAAAAGATTTAGGATTTAAAACCAAATACATCAAAGAGTTGTCAGACATTGTATCAAGAGCCAGTCAGTTACCTATTCCATACAATAAGCCTGTTGTCGGAAACAATGTATTCAGACACGAATCAGGAATACATGTCGATGCGGTAATAGAAGAGCCTTTATGCTATGAACCTTATGTTCCAGAATTAGTAGGTCAGAAAAGACAACTTGTTTTAGGCAAACATTCAGGTTGCAGAGCAGTTAGAGCCAAATTAAATGAATGCGACCTGGAAGTCAGCGATGATGAACTTATTGAAATTGTAAGACAAGTTAAAAAATCAAGAGAGGAAGGAAAATACATCAACGATACAGTATTCAAAGAAATCATAAAAAATACAAAAGGGTAGATAGCGTGAATATTACAGAAAAAATCCTATCTTCAAAAGCAGGACATGAAGTAACACCCGGAGAAATAATAGAAATTCCAGTTGACCTTGCAATGTCTCACGATGGAACTTCCCCTCCTGCAATAAAAACATTTGAAAAGGTAGCGGATAAAGTTTGGAATCCTGAAAAAATTGCGATTATTTTTGATCATAATGTTCCTGCAAATACAATTGGCTCAGCGGAATTTCAAAAAGTTTGCAGAGACTTTATAAAAAAACAGAATATTAAAAACAACTTTATTCATGGAGAAGGAATCTGTCACCAGGTAGTTCCCGAAATGGGTTTGATTGAACCTGGAAAGGTTATTGTCGGTGCAGATTCACATACCTGTACATACGGTGCTTTTGGAGCATTTTCAACAGGAATGGGTGCAACAGACTTAGCAATGGTTTGGGCAACTGGAAAAACCTGGTTTATGGTTCCACAAGCCATTAAAATGGAAGTTAATGGAGAATTGAATCCGTATATTGCACCAAAAGACATTATTCTAAATATTATTGGAGAAATAGGAATTGCGGGTGCAACATATAAGACTGCTGAATTCTGCGGCGAAACCATTGAAAATATGGGTGTTGAAGGAAGAGCAACAATGTGTAATATGGCAATTGAAATGGGTGCTAAAAACGGAATAATGGAACCAAATAAAGAAGTAATTGATTACATTTGCAAAAGAACTTCAAAAAAAGAAAATGAATTGAATATAGTTAAATCAGACAGCGATGCAACCTATGAAAAAGAAATGCATTTTGACATAACCGATATGGAACCTCAAATCGCCTGCCCAAATGATGTTGATAATGTTTGTGACATTTCAAAAGTTGAAGGAACATCAATAGATCAATGCTTGATTGGTTCCTGTACAAACGGCAGATTATCTGATTTAAAAGACGCTTATGAAATATTAAACGGTAAAAAAATTAACGATGATATTAGATTATTAATATTGCCTGCATCACGTGAGATATACAAACAGGCCATGCAATTGGGATATATCGAAGCTTTCATTGATGCAGGAGCCATAATATGTAATCCAGGATGTGGACCATGTCTTGGAGGACATATGGGAGTATTATCCGAAGGTGAAGTCTGCATATCAACAACAAATAGGAATTTTAAAGGAAGAATGGGAGATCCAAAATCTTCAGTTTATCTTTCAAATTCAAAAGTTGTAGCAGCTTCAGCAATTAAAGGAGTTATAACCAATCCAAAAGATTTGAGTGAATAAAAATGTCAATGAATAAGAATGAAGCCAATAAAAGGCTTATTGAAAAAATAAATGCTGTTGAAGATTCATACCCTAAAAACTTTTCAAACACACAAAAAATACTATTAACAACCGATGGTTCCATTACAGCAATTTTAGATGTATTATATGGAAAAATTACACTAACAACATTAGAACAACATTTTGAAGATGCAACAGAAGAAAGTGCAAAGTTAGTGAATGTAGAGGTTGGCGATGAAGTTAACTTTAGAGAAATCATAATGCATAAAAATGATGAAAATCTAATTTATGCCGTTTCTTACATTCCAATAAAAAGATTGACCGACGAAATATGCAGTGATTTAGTTAGAGCAGATATACCTATCGGAAGAATTCTAAAAAATTATCATATAGAGTCCAGAAGAGAAATTAACAATATTTACATAGAAAAACCTAATGAAGCTTTACAAAAATTATTTAACACAACAGAAGATATGTTAGCAAGGGATTACATTATCATCCACAAAAATGAAATCCTAATGTGGATTAAAGAAGTATTTCCAGTTTCTCATTTTACAAAAGTTTAACATGGTGATTTTATGAATTTAGAAGGAAAGAACATCGGCGAATCGACATATTACTTGATAAAAGCAGTTGAAAAGGAAAATAATGTTGAAATTTCACCCATACAAAAAATCCTATTATCATTAAGAGGACCAATAACTACTCCTCTAGACGCATTATATGGTAGATTAAAATTATTTGTACTTAAACAGGAAATTGAAAAAGCAGATGAAACTGTAGCCGATTTGCTTGATATAAACGAAGGCGATGAAGTACTTATTCGTGAAGTAATTGTACATAAAAATGGCCGTCCACTAGTTTATGCATATTCACACATTCCAACAGCGAGATGTAATGATAAAATTCTTAAATTATTACTTGATGAAGAAATTACAACAGGTTTAATCTTATCAGAAAATAACATAGAGACTCAAAGACAAATAAATAACATTTCAATAGAATCTCCAACACCAATACTTCAGGAACTATTCAATACAACAGAAGACATGTTAACAAGAGAATACTCAATGAGCCAACATGGAACAATAAGATTATATACAAAAGAAGCTTATCCATTAAATTATTTTAGGGAAATGTAGGTGCTAACATGGGTGTAAAACTTAAAGACATAATTGAACCTGAAAAAATAAATTTTAAAGATTTGGAAGGTAGAGCCGTATCTATTGATGCATTCAATACACTTTATCAGTTTTTATCAACAATAAGACAAAGAGATGGGCAGCCATTATGTGATGAAAACGGAAACATTACTTCCCATTTAAGCGGAATATTATATAGAAACTCATCAATGGTAGAAAAAGGAATAAAACCAATTTATGTCTTTGACGGTAAAGCACCAGAGCTCAAAAGTGAAACCCAAGCCAAAAGAAGAGAAGTAAGAGAGGAAGCAGAAAAGATTTACAAAGATGCTTTGAAAAGTGGAGACACTGAAAAAGCTCGCAAATATGCAATGAGATCATCCAAACTATCCCCTGAAATAATAGAATCATCCAAAAAATTACTAACATTGATGGGAATACCTTATGTTGAAGCAAAAGGTGAAGGGGAAGCACAGGCAGCATATCTAGTAGAAAAAGGAGATGCATATGCAGTTGCTTCACAAGATTATGACTGTTTATTATTTGGAGCAAAAAGAGTCGTGCGAAATCTTGCCGTTAATTCGAACTTAGGTAATCTAGAATATTATGAATTGAGACATGTATTGCATGAATTAAACATAACCCGTGAAGAACTAATAGACATGGGGATTTTAATTGGAACCGACTTTTGTGATGGACTTAAAGGAATAGGTGCTAAAACTGCATTAAAATTAGCTAAAAAAGGACAATTACAAGAAAAACTTGATGAACTCCAAAAGGAAAGCGACCATGACCTAAATGAAGTAAGAAATATTTTCTTAAACCATAACGTTAATACAGATTACAACATAAAATGGAACAAGCCAGATAAAGAAGGTCTTGTTGAGTTTTTATGCTATGAACACGGATTTTCAGAAAACCGAGTTGTTAAAGCATCAGATAGGCTTAAAAATTTAAGTTCTTCTCAAGGCAGTCTTGACGCATGGTTTTAAAAATAATTTTTTAATAAGGAGGAAAATCCTCCCCAAAAACTTTTTTTGCATAATCCATTGCCAATTTTACTTGAGTTTTATACTTTTTCATCATTGCGTTTTCAAAATCAACCCTAGTTTCACATTTAGTAATTAATCTAAGCAAATCCATATACCTATCAATTGCTAATTTTTTATCAAAGTTAAGCTCATTTATGATTTTAGAGTTTAATTTTTCAAGACATGGAAATTCTAAAGTCTTGCAAACAGTATCAGTTGAAAAATAAGTCATTCTAATCAATGGTGAAACTGATGAAACCAAAATATGATTTCCAGCTGGAATCAGTGGTGGAACACCAGTTTTTATATATCTGTCCATAGATGTTAATTTATGATAATTTTTTAAGTCATAACAGTGGAGTTCCGTGTAAAATTCCGGTTCAAAATATTCAATTAACTTTAGAATCTTTTGACCTAACTCCGATTCATAATATTCCTTTTTAATTGTAGAAATATACTCAGTTTTGTCAAAATTGTAAAAATAAAACTGTCCACTGGACAAATCTTCTTGCTTAATGGCTTTTATAAATTTAATAGAAGTTTTACCTTCATTTCCATGAACTCCACCTAAAAACAATTTAGTGGGACCTCTACCATTATCAACATATTTAAAAAAAGACATGAAAAAATAAAAATTGAAGGAATTATGTTCCTTCTTGCCAGTTAGCCATGTAAGCTTTTTGTTTATCGGTTAATGAATCAATTTCAATACCCATTGCATCTAATTTCATTGATGCTACTGTATAGTCGATTTCATCAGGTGCTTTGGTTACTCCAACTGGTAAATCGTTTTCTAGGATGTATTTTGCTGATAGTGCTTGTACTGCAAAACTCATATCCATGATTTCAGCAGGGTGTCCTTGTCCTCTTGCTGCGGATAGGTTTACTAAACGGCCGTCTGCTAAAAGGTAGATTTTTCTTCCGTCTTTTGTGGTGAATTCTTCGATACTTTCCCTTACTTCTTTTACTTCAGTTGAAATTGCTTCAAGATCTTGTCTGTTGATTTCTACATTGAAGTGTCCTGAGTTTGCAAGCATACAACCATCTTTCATGTATTTGAAGTCGTCACCACAAATAATATCAGCGTTTCCAGTTACAGTAATGATTAGATCAGCTTGTTTTACTGCTTCTCTTATGGTCATTACTCTGTATCCATCCATTCTTGCTTCGAGTGCTCTGATTGGGTCTACTTCTGTTACGATTACATCTGCTCCAAGTCCTGCTGCACGTAGTGCGAGTCCTCTTCCACACCAGCCGTATCCGCAGACTGCTACAGTTTTTCCTGCAATTACCATGTTGGTGGTTCCCATTATTGCATCGAAACTGGATTGTCCGGTTCCGTAACGGTTGTCAAATAAGTATTTTGTATAAGCGTCATTTACTGCAATTACTGGGAATTTTAATGCACCATCTGCATGCATTGCCTGTAATCTGTGTACACCAGTAGTGGTTTCTTCACATGCACCTTTGATATGGCTTAATAATTCTGTTCTTTCATTGTGAAGAACCATAATCATATCTGCACCGTCATCGATGATTATATCTGGTTTGTGGTCGAGTACCATGTTAATGGTTTGGTAGTATTCTTCATCGTCTTGTTCTCTCCAACCATAAACGTTTAAACCTAAATCAGCAGCTCCTGCTACTGCATCATCATGGGTGGATAATGGGTTACATCCAGTCATTGCAACTTCCGCTCCACCAGCCATTAATGTTAAACCTAAATTAATTGTTTTAGGTTCTAAGTGTAAACATGACCCGATTGTAATTCCTTTGAAAGGTTGAGTTTCTAAATATTCTTCTTTAATAGTTTCTAAAACAGGCATATGTTTTTGAACCCATTCAATCTTTCTAACACCTTCAGGTGCAAGAGACATATCTTTAACTTTACTCATATAAATATCTCCATGAATTTATAACATTAATAAATATATTAATCATTTATAATATAATTTACCTTCAAAAAACTAAAAAAAATAAAAATTATAAAAAATCCAAAAAATAGCTAAAAAAAGCAAAAGTTTAAATGTAACAATAAACTAATATATGTATGTTATATATGCCGGGGTGGCTCAGCTGGTTAGAGCGCACGGCTCATAGGGTATAAAAAGCAGTGCTCTGACTAATACCTGGGATACCGTGAGGCCACGGGTTCGAATCCCGTTCCCGGCATCTTAAATCCCAGGTATACACTTTTTAAACTATTTTTGTAAATTTCATACCACAATATATTTATAACTTTTTTTAAAAAAATATCATTGTTAAGCAATGAGGGAATGAAATGTTATATAATGAACTTGGAAAAAGTGGCTTAAAAGTTTCAAGATTAGGTTTTGGAGCCATGAGATTACCAACAATAAATTCCAATGCTGATATTGATGAGATTGAAGCTTCAAAAATGCTTGAATATGGAATTGAAAATGGAATTAATTTGATTGATACCGCTTATCCATACCACAGCGAAGGTCTGGACGGAAATGGAAACAGCGAAAAATTCATTGGTAAATTCTTAAAAGAAAACAGTTATAGAGATGAGATTATACTTTCTACAAAGTCTCCTTCATGGTTAATGGAAGAAAAAACTGATTTTGAACATTATCTTAATATACAACTTGAAAAACTTCAGACTGACTATATTGATGTTTATATGCTTCACTCTTTAACCGTTCCGGATTGGTATAAAGTTAAAGATTTGGATGTTTTTGACTTTTTAGATGACTGCTTAGCTAGCGGTAAAGTAAAGCACGTTGGATTTTCATCACATATAGAAGTTGACTATTTGATTGAAATCTTAGATGAATATCCAAAATGGGAAGTTGTCCTGACCCAAATGAATTACCTTGACGAATATTATCAGTCCGGCGTCATGGGTCTTGATTACCTGAAACAGGTTAATGTTGGAAGCATGATTATGGAACCTCTTCGAGGTGGAAGACTTGTTCAAAATATACCTAAAGAGGTTCAGGAGCTATGGAACATGTCCGAAGTTAAAAGAACTCCTGTTGAATGGGCATTACAATATTTATGGAATAGGGATGATGTTGATTGTGTTTTAAGTGGTATGACCAGCCTAGAACAAGTTAAGGAAAATATTAAAATTGCCTCATCCGAGGACATCATTAGTGACTATGATCAGGAAATAATCAGGGAAGTTGCAAGAACATATAGGTCATTTTTAGGAAACAGATGTACCAGATGTGGCTATTGCATGCCTTGTCCACATGGCGTAGATATTATAAACTGTTTAACTGAGTACAATATCGCACATATGATGAATGATCCTAAAGCCAGTGCCATGCAGTATTTCTCTTTGATTGATGATGATGCAAGGGCTGACAGCTGTGTTGATTGCAAAGAGTGCTTGCCATTCTGTACTCAAATGTTGAATATCCCAGAAGAACTTCAAAAAGTATATGAGTATTTTGGTAGTGAATTTGATCATTTTTAGAGGTGAAAGAATGCCGACAAGATATATAGGTGATGGATATTGGGAAATTGCATCCAGACAAATGAGCATTGTTACAAGAAGCGAACAACAAAGGTTTAAGGATTCTAAAATTACTGTTATTGGTTGTGGAGGAATTGGAGGTCAAACTATTGAAATGTTAGCCAGAATGGGTATCGGAGAACTCATCGTAGTGGATGAAGATGCATTTGATATTTCAAACCTCAACAGACAAACATTATCAACTCTAGCCGAGGTTGGCCTTGAAAAAAGTGCTGTTGCAGCCGAAAAGGTAAGGTTAATTAACCCCTATGTCAAAGTAACAAATTATAATGAACACGTGGATGAATCCAACATAGATAAAGTAATATCAGATTCAGACATTGTTATTGATGCCCTTGACAATGTATTGACTAGAGTTATCGTGTCAAGAAAAGCTAAAGAAAAAGGAATTCCATATATTCACGGAGCAATACACGGTACATTAGGCCAGATTACTACCTTTTTACCTGATGGAGATAAAACATATGAAGAAATGTTTAATTTACCATCAGAAGGTAAAGAATTAAATGAAGAGGTTATAGATGCACTTTCAAATGTTACTTCAGGAGTCCCTCCAGTTATAGGACCAACTCCAAATTTAATTGCATGTTTAGAGGCCATGGAAGCTTTTAAAATTATCACCGGCATTGGGGAAGTTACTGTCGCACCTGAAATCTTAACATTTGATTTATTGAATTTATCTTCTTTTTCAATAGAGGAAATTTAGACATTTCCCCACATTTTCTTATTTTTTTATAATTAATATTAAACGCTATAATAATGATTTAATATAAATCTGAACAAAAATAATGGAAATGAAAATATTATTATATCTTATTATACTATAAAATACAAATTAATTAATATCTTTTTAAAAAGATTTATATAATAATAAAAAGAAAAATTTTTTTTAGATAGGAATATAATTTCCGATTAATAAAAAAAATATCGGAGAATGATTTAATGAGTGACATCAGTGAAGAAAAAATACAAAGAATATCAGAACAAATGAAAGAGGACAACATTAAATTTATCCGTTTACAATTTGTAGACATAAATGGAACTGTAAAAAATATCGTTATTCCTTTTAACGGCGAAGATATGGAAGAATTATTTAATGAAGGAATGTTATTTGATGGATCATCTATCGCAGGATTTGTTGGAGTAAACGATAGTGATTTAGTCTTAAAACCAGATATTGATACTTATTCAAGACTTTCCTGGAGACCTGAAGAATCTGCAACCTGTAGATTTATTTGTGACATATGGACTGCTGATAAGGAACCGTTTGAAGGCGACCCAAGAGGGGTGCTTAAAAAATCATTATCCCACATTGCAAAAATGGGATTGCAATACAACATCGGACCCGAACCTGAATTTTTCATTGTAGACATTGATGAAAACGGATATCCAATGCCATATGATCAGGCAGGATACTTTGATGTAGAACCTCTCGATAAAGGACCTGATTTCAGAAGAGAATTAACCTTAAATTTAGAAGAACTTGACTTTGAAGTGGAAGCATCTCACCACGAAGTTGCTCCCGGACAAAATGAAATAGCATTTAAATTCAAAGACGCTTTAAAAACTGCTGATGCTGTAATTACATTCAAACAAGCTATCAAAGCTATTGTAGATAATATGGCCACATTTGACCAAATGGATTACAGAGTAACATTTATGCCGAAACCATTCTTTGGAGTCAGCGGAAGTGGTATGCACTGCCACCAATCTGTCTTTAAAGGAGAAAAAAACTTATTTTCAGACCCTGATTCAGAAACTGGTCTTTCAAAAGATGCACTTCACTTTATGGGAGGATTATTAAAACATGCTCCTGCAATTACTGCAATTACCAATCCAATTGTAAACTCATACAAACGTTTGGTACCTGGTTTTGAAGCTCCAGTATACAGAGCATATGGTCTTAAAAATAGATCTGCTTTAATCAGAGTTCCTGCAGCACGTGGTAAAGCAACCCGTATTGAATACAGATCACCAGACCCTGCTTGTAACCCATATTTAGCATTTACCGTTATGCTTGAAGCAGGTATTGATGGAATTGTAAATAAAATTGATCCGGGCGATCCAATCGAACTAGACATTTACAAAATGACCGAAGAAGAAAGGGAATCAATGGGAATTAAAGTTTTACCTACCAGTTTATGGGAAGCATACCATTCCCTTGAAGAAGATCCACTCATTTTAAATGCACTAGGAAATCACATAAGTGAAAAATTCCTTGAACTTAAATATAAAGAGTGGGACGAATACAGAGTTCAAGTGTTCGGATACGAACAAAGAAAATATTTAGATATTTAAATCTAAATATTATTTTTTTATTTTTAAATATAATGATTTTTAACAAGTTAACTATGGTTATATTTAATTTTATTGAAGGAGCATTTTCATGTCAGAATCAGAACGTCGAATGATTGAAATCTTGAGAATATTAAATAAACAAAACAAACCGACAGGCTCTAAATTAATAGCTGATGAATTGAGGGAAAAAGGTTTTAATTTAGGGGAACGCGCTGTAAGATACCATATGCAAATATTGGATGAAAAAGGTTATACTCAAAGAATGGGTTATTCAGGGCGGCAGATTACCGAATTGGGACGTGAAAAGCTAGAAAAAGGATTGATATATGATCAGGTCGACTTCATCTATTCAAAATTTGAAGAATTAATATATTTAACTGACTTCAACTATATGACCAAAAAAGGAAATGTTGTAGTAAACACTTCAACCATTTATAATGAAGAAAGCTATGATATACTCAAAGATATTTTCAAAAGTGGTCTTTCTGTTAGCCCTTACGTTAATATAAATAGGGTTCAAAGTAGTGACACCATGGAGATAAAAACCATATGTGGAACAACATTAGACGGAATCCTTTTAAATGAGGGAATAGCATCACAGCCATTATATGGAGGAATATTAGAAATTGAAGATAATGCTCCAACATCCTTTAAAGAATTAATATCCTACAAAAAAACATCAGTAACACCATTAGATGCGTTTATAGCTCCTAAAATGACATCAGTACTAGACGTTATAGATAATGGAAATGGACACATTCCTGCAAACTTTAGACTGATACCAAGCATAGCTAAAGAAAAAACAATGAAAGTACTATCTAAATTAAATAAAATAGGTATTGGAGGAGTAATATCTATTTCTGAAGATGGAGAAAACATTTTAGGATTACCTGTAGATAAAGGAATGATGGGTATTGCTATTATTGGAGGGGTAACCCCATTTTGTGCAATTCAAGAATTAGGTTATGATATTGATATAAAAATCGGAGAAGAACTGGAAAACTTCAATAAGCTAAATCCCGTAGTTCATAATATAAACTATAAACTGAAAGAACATGAACCAAATAAAGAATCAAATTTACCATTTATTCTTTCAAAATCCCTCAATCTGATTCAACAAGTTGATTTGGATATTGAGAAACAATGCGGAAATATAATAGCAAACATATCCTACATCAAAAAAGATGATTTGGACAAGGCAATGGCAATATTGGAAGAAAGCTATGAATCCCATAAAAAATACATCAACCCTTATTTCCAAATTACATCACATCCAACAGATGAAGAAAAAATTGGAATATCAACCATCTGCAGTTTAAGTATAGACGGATTATTAATAAAAAATGGAATTAAATCCAAACCAATGTACGGAGGATTATTGGAACTGACCGAACCTCCATTATTTATCGATTTGATTTCATATAATGGTTCATCAATTGATCCGCACAAGATATTTATTGCTAAAGATATGACATCAATTACCTCAAACAATGGTCCAAAGAGATTGCTTGCAAGTATAAAAGAAATACCTGTTGTGGCAAGAGAACATAGTGTTTATTTCTTAGATAAATTATCAAAATTAGACTTTTCAATTTATAAAATAGGCAAACCAAGAGAATTGACCTATAATGCAAAAGCAGACAATTATAACTTTGGCATTGTAACCGGCAGTGGTCTTAATGCAATATCCGCCATTAAAGAAAAAGGAATAGATATTGAAGTAAAGGCAGACACTAGATTAATACCATTTGAAAATATGGATAAACTGTAGGTTATACTACAGTTACTTCCACAATTTCGTCATCACCTTGAGGTTTGTGTTTAAATTCAATTAAATCCTCTTTAATCTCCAATACATCTATTTCAATTGTAGGATCAAGATGAGTTTCGTCAAGAGACATTAACATCTTAAATCCTGGTTTTCCAAAATACTCAGAAAAATCCATATTTAAGATTTCACCTTCTGCAAAAATCCTATTATATGAAATTTCAAGGTCATCATGGATTTTAACATTTTCTTTCAAGTAATTTACAGCTTCATCTACAGATAATGATAATTGTTTCATAGAATTCACATCTTACTTTTAACTATGTTTTTCCACATATAAATATTTGTTCGTAAACATTGAAACAAAATAAAAAATTAATAAAAAAAGAGTTATTTTAGAAATCAATTTCAATAATAACTTCTTTATCATCTGTGATATGATTCATTTCAAGTAAATCATCATATATTTCATTAAAATCAATTTCAACGGCTTGATTTAAGATTTCACCGTTTAACTGTAAGTTAACTCTAACTCCTTCACCGGTTACTTCATCCTCTTCAAGAACACTTAGAACTTCACCAGGAGCAAAAATACGGTTGTAAGAAATTTCCAAAGTATCACCTACATTAACATTATTTCTAACATATTCAATTGCTTCGTCAACAGTCATCACAATTTCTTCTGCCATATTAATCACTTAATCTAAAAAAAATAAAAAAAGAGAGAAGGGAATTATAAATTCCTGTATTCTCTGATTGATGTATATTCGTCGTCTAATTCACCGTAAGAGGATAATTTTTCTTTGTTTGCTTCAGCATCTAAGTATAAATTACCTTTACCGTTAAGACCAATATCACCAGTATATTTAATATATTTACCTGGGAATACAACACCACTGTCTTCAGGATCTTCTACAATACCTTCAATGACAAATCCTTCAAGTAATCTTCCTAAGAATCCGTGAATAACAATAGTACCGTTTTTCATTTGTCCACCAGGCCAACGGTTTACATCACCGTCAATTTCAATAATACCTTTGGTCATGTGAATACCGGCTAAGATATCACAGTTACCTTTAACGTGGATTTTACCACCGGTTAAACATTCACCACATTGTTTACCAGCATTACCGCCTACAACGATTTCTCCACCAGTCATACCTCTCCATTCACCAATGTAAGAAGCACCAGTAAATTCTTTGGTATTACCAGTAATTTCAAGGTATCCGCCAGACATTTCTCTTCCAGCGTGAGCAGCAGCATCACCATTAACGAGAATAGATCCGCCACTCATTTCAGCACCAACGTGAAGGTCGACACTACTGTTACAGACAATGTCACCAGCACTCATTTTACAACCAATGTATTTAACTCTGTTTAAGTCCCCGTTAAGAATCATTTTAACTTCGCCAGGTCCTTCAGCTTCACCTTCAACAGTAATGTCGAAGAAGTCAGTGATAGGGAATCTGGAGTTTCCAATAGGAACTTCATATTTTGCGAAATCAGCTTCAGTCCAGGAGTAAATTTCATCTGGAATTAATTCATCGAATTCTAAAGCGATTGAAGAAGTTTTTATTTGATCAAATGTAATTGTTTTCAAACTAAACACCCCATTTATTTTTCAACATCTACTCTAATTGGGTTAGATACATAGTGGTCGTGTACTGGATAGTTTTCCCATTTTACTGAGTAATATTGGGTGAAGAACGGCATGATATCGTCGATGACTTTTTGTTCTTGTTTTTCATATCCTTTTACGTTAACCCAAATGTTTTGACTTTCTTTAACTTTAACAATTTCTTTGTCTTTTACTAAGATTTGACCATCTTTAATAGTGTAGTCAGCTACATTGAAACCTTTTTCGATTTCAGCATATTGTCTGGATGGGTCAATATCATTAGGATTTATGTCGTATACTGCAATATCTGCTCTGTAACCAGGGGTGAGTTGACCTCTGTCTTCAAATCCGTAGATTCTAGCAGGAGCAGCTCTTGAGATAACAGCAATATCGTAGAAATCGTATTCTCTGTCGAGAGTAGGTAAAGTTGTTCTTTTTTCTACCCATTTGTGGACTTCTCTGTTTTCAATCATTTCAGTTCTTCTTTGGTTACTCATTAACCAAGAGATGATTCTAGGATATCTGGTGAAAGGTCCAGCGTTAGGGTGGTCAGTGGTTAAACATACTTTCCATGGGTCGTCTATGTGTAAGAACAATTCGAGACCGATAGCCCATTGTAAAGAGTTAACAGGGCTTTTACCTGAGTAAATACATGGAATAATACCTGCTGCAGTTTCACATTCAATATCTTTGTTGGTCCATTTTAAACCAGATAATTTGAATAAGTCATATTCCATTGGTGCGTCTGCAGTCATGGTAGTAGTTTCATCTAAAGTTACTTGACCTACGTCACAGGTAATGTGATCGTTTTTGTTAATGTATTTTGCAATTTCTTCTGCACCGGATGCAGCATCTCTCCAACTGTTACCAGTGTATGCGTGGAATTGGAGGTGGCATAAGTGCATAACTTGGTCCCTAATAGTTGCTTTAGAACTTTGTTTAATGTTTTTAACAGCATCCATAGTTTCAATGGTTGTTGGAACATTTCCAGGGTGTCCTAAATCGTTAGGGTGTATGTGTATAGAGTGAGGTAAGTTTAAGAATTCATTAGCTTTAGCTAAAGCTTGGATAACTTCTTTGGAAGTTACATCAAAGTATGGTGCTTTATCATTTACACCATGTACGTTCATACCCCATCCCCATGCTTCACTTCCACAAGGGTTTACGATTTTAATTCCGTAACCTTTTGAGATTTTTAACCATGCAGAAATAAATGCGGATAAGTCTTCAATATTATTATCTTTTGCATATTCCATTACGAACCAGTTGTTACCGAATAACGGCATAGCTGGAATGTCGACCATTGGAATAGTTGCAATTTCTTCGTGAGTGTGTTTTGCTTCAAGAGGAGGCATAGCTGCTTCTACAACAGTACCATAACCTAATCTTGAGTATCTGTAACCAGTTGCAGGACAACTTGGGATAGAGAAACCAGATTCAGATCTTAATACTTTAGTTTTTTGAGTAACACCTCTTCTGGAATCTTCAGGTCTGTATAATCTTCCAACTACTAATTTTGGACCTGCAACGTGAGCGTGAGGGTCAACACCTGCTGGCATGACTATTTTATCGGTAACATCTAAGACTTTTGCATCGGAGGAAACATCATCAACAATGATGCCGTCTTTAAACATAACGTCTTTTTTCTCCCCGTTAATTTCATTAGCTGGGTCGTAGACAATACCGTTTTTAAGAATATATTCCATTATATCACCTTTAGAGTGCGTTTGGATTTGGCACATATTTTGGAGCTGTGTTTGGCTCTTCTCTGAGTTTCATTACTCTTTCTTTCAATTCACGGACAATCCATTCGTCATCACGACAAGTTTCTGGTTTGTCGATTGCTTTTTTCATGTAAATAGGAACTCCATCCATACGATAACTGGTACCAGCACATTCTACACCAATGAATGAACCTGGCAATACTACATCAGCAAGTTCAGTTGATGGACCCCAGTGGATATCGATTTGAATAACAGGAATATTAGCTAAGTGTTGGTTTGCTCCGTTAGGGAAGTGAGCACCAGGGTCAGCTGCAATAACCATGAAACAATCTGGTTCTTTTCTTACTAACAAATCGATAGTGTTGGTTTCACCCATCATATATCTTGGGTATCCTCTACAGTAGTCAACACCGAAAGCGAATCCACATTCGAATGCCATGAAAATGTTGAATCCGTTTACGTTAAAGTGACCTCTCATTGGAGTAAGTCCCCATTTACTGTTGGTGTTTAAGTCTTGTACTAATTTAATCGCAATGTCAATGTTTCTTTGTTTTCCTAAGGTGTGGGTTAAACCTAAACCGAAGAAGAGAACACCGAATTCTGCAGCTTCCATTTCAGCAGCTAATTCGTAAATGTCTTCAGCTGGAATACCGGAAACAGATTCAGATTGTAATTTTTTACCTTTTAATACAGCTCTTAAAGCGTTGTAGAAACCGTAGTCTCCGTTTTGTTCAAATCCAATCCATTTGTCAGACATTTTTGCGGTGTCTGAGAATTTTGGATCCATAGTGATAACGGTTCTGTCGAATCTACCTCTTTGTCTGAAGTATCCTCTAGGGAATGCAGCGTATCTTGCTAAGTGTCTTGGGTGAGAGTTCATAGCGTTACTACCAGAGTATGCAACAACGTCAGCTCTGTTTTTAACTTCCCCTAAGGTTTGGATAGGGTAACCTGCGTTTTGCATAGCTTGTAAACTTGGACCGTGACAGATAGTTGCTTGGTTATCTAAAACAGCACCAATATATTCACCTAATTCTACACCTTCTTTCATACATTCAGTAGAAGTTTCAGACCAACCGTAGAATACAGGTCTTACAGATTCAGCAATGTATTTTGCTGCAGTGTCAAGAGCAGTATCCCAGTCTACTTCTTCAAGAACTCCTTCTTCGTTTCTTACCATTGGTACAAGTAATCTTTGGTCCATATCTTCCATAACTTTACTTGCACCTAATCTGCATGCGTGTCTTACAGCAACTACGTGACCGTCTTTTACTAAGAAATCTAAGTCATCACAGTTACATCCACAAAATGCACAAGTACAATTTTCTACAATGTGATCGTAATCAGTTACAGGTGGTTCATATGTCATGATCAATCAACTCCTCCCATTTACGTCCGTTATAAACTGGTCTTTCACCTAATGATTCCATGTTTTCTACAACATCATCATCTTCTTCGTCAACATATTTTTTGTATACCCATCTCATTAAGTCTGCCATTAATAAAACTTTTCTGTCAGTTTTTTCAACGGTAGCCATAATACCTTTGTAAGTAGGGTCTGAACAACAGTAGGTTTCGTGGCTTACAATAGTGTTAGCCCATGGACCTTTACATACAAAAATGGTACCTTCGTGAGGAGCATCTCTGGATTTTGCTGCGTTTAAAACAACTTCACCATAGTCGGTTTTTACAAGTACAGTGTCCCAGTTTTTTACACCTAATTTTACCATGTCACGAGGATCCATGTAACAGGTACCGGAAGCGTTTTTATATTCTTCTTTTAAGGTAGAACCTCTTTTCTTACAAGCTCCTTGATATATGTCAGAACCAGTGTTTAACATACATTTGAGTACTTTGGTAGTACCTTCTTGAGCTACATTTTCTAAATCTCCAACTACTGGTCTTTCTAAATAAGTATTTGCGTAATGCATGTTATCACTCCTATTCTAACCATATAGCTTCAGTAGGACAGAACATTTGGCAAGTACCACATTTATCACATTTGTCCACACTGAATAATTTAATAAATCCGTTTTCAACCATCATAATAGTTTCGGTTGTTTTGGAACCATGTCCACCAGCGTTTTCTGGGCTGATTGAAGCATTTACTGGACATGCGATAACACATACTCCACAACCTAAACATTTATCTTGATCTACTTTAAGTTCCATAAATAATCACCAATCAAATTAATTTTTTAAAGCTTCGAATGCTGCAATCCAAGATTTAGAACTAGTTGGGGTGTAATCGATGTCAGTTCTAGTTACGGTTAATGCTCCGTTAGGACATGCTTTAGCACATGCGCCACAGTGGATACAGTAATCTTCTTCTTTAACTAAGTGAGTTCCTCTGTCTCCAGGACCAGTTGATTTAGGGAAGGATAAAACATTACATGGACATACGTCAATACATGCACCACAGGTACCACATTTTTCTTCATCGATTTCGAGAGTACCTTTAAATGCTTGTTTTACAGTTGCTGCGTCTGCAGGACAGACTCCTTCACACCATCCACATTTAATACAGGTTTGTTTATCAATAATTGCATTTCCGGTAATAGCTGCTTTAGCAGGGTCAAGGTCATATTCACCGTAGGAACAGGATCTACATACTGCTTTAATAGCGTTAACAGGACATGCTTTTTTACATACGAGACAGTATACACATTTTTCTTTGTCAATAACAATGCTTTCTTCACCGGTGGTTTTGTCTACTACAATAGCTTCTGCAGGACATAATTCAGCACAAGCGCCACAGTAAATACAGTCGTCTTCACATACTTCGATTTCACCAGTTACTAAGTCAGCTCTGTTAGGTAAAGTTCTGTCAATAGTAATGGAAGCTCTAGGACATGCTGCTTCACATTTTTTACAGAATAAACATTTATCTTCATCGATTTCTGCTGATGCGATGAGAGTTGGGTAAGCTTCATTTTCTTTAATAGAGACGCCACCAATAGTGAGGTCTAATGCACCTGCTGGACATACTCCACTACACATACCACAGAGAACACATTTGTCTTCAGCAATGCATAATTTTGCTTTAACTTCATTGTCGTTTTTGAAAAGAGCGTAATTTTGTGCAATCTTTTCATGACCACTGAAATAGGTTTCTGTGTATTTACGTTCAATAGGAGCTACTTCATCAAGACAAATAGCTTCTACAGGACAAGTTGCTTCACAAAGGCCGCAACCAATACAAACGTGATCTTTGAAAGACAAAATTCTGTCTTCTTCTGCTGATCTTTTTATATTGAAGTCTTTGCCTTCAATTTCTTTAACGTTAACCATTTTTTACCTCCAAAATTTCAATTGAGTTTGTTGGGCAGTTCTCAACACACATAAGACAGCCACAACAATAACGGGGGTTTATCTTTGCTTTAAGTGAATCTAAACTAATAGATTTCACTACACACAAATCTATACACAATCCACAACCAATACATCCGTCATTTATCTGACAATCATAATGATTCATATTAAAAATCTCTATAATTTGACGAATTTCATTATAATCATCAAATAAGACTTTTGCAATTAATATAAAATCCTTAGGATTTAGTTCTAAAATAGTTTTTGAAAGTTCAATTGAATCTGTAGAAATGTTTCGACCATTCAAGTAGTGAGAAATAGTTGATCTGTCTACACCAATTTGAGATGAAATCTCTTTTTGGGACAAACCTTTTTTTCTAAGTTCAATGCTTTCCAAATATTTTAGTCCAGATATTATATGTTTTGGCATAAATTCACCATGTGTACAATATAATATATATTATATATACTTATAAAAGGTACATACTTAGACTAAAGTCAAAAGATTTATATACTACTGTGTATTATTTACACATTTATAAAAATATTGATAATTCATTAAAATAATTATTTTTGATAATTATAGA
>NZ_JAZTXC010000028.1:0-6200 GCF_045636185.1 Methanobrevibacter sp.
TTGGGATTGTCCGGAAATAGTTGATTTTTATTAATACTAACTGATTAATTGAATAATACTCAAAATTTCAAATTGATTTAATGTGAATTTTAAAAATTCACTAACTTATTTTTTTATTTAATTAAAAAGGAATTTTTAACCATTATTATTAAATTTATCAAACGAATATTGAATTAATTGGCATTTGATGAATCAAAATACCCATTTTTACAAGATTTAATATAGATAAAATAATCAAAATATTAAAGGTTAAATTAAAGATTATTTTTAAAAATAAGAGTTATGAAAGCTTAATTTTAGCAAAAAATAGATATATATAAATATGAAGGGATTTATAATTATATAACAACAACACATACAATAATTAATAAATCTCCTTCAGTTAATATTTACTGTTGTTAATATGATTTATTTTTTTCGATTTTAACAAAATTTTTTCTCAAAAACAAAATTTGGGGAAAAATTTTTAAATTCTTTTGTATTTTTGTTGTTAATTTTAAAAATAACATAATATAAAAAAGGAATGGGTTAAAATGAGATTTGATAGGCAAACTTGTTTTATTTTAAAAGATGTAGGCTCTAATTTAGATAAAAATCATATTGTTTATACAGTTAAAATTCTTTTTGAAATTTTTAAAGAAACACACCCAGAACTATTTAAAAAAGATAAAAAAAATAAATCTGGCCGTAAAAAAATATATAAAAAAGAAGAAATGCTTCCATTCATCAGTTGGGGACATATAATGGAAATAACCAGCTGCAGAAGTCTAGAAAACTGGTGGAAAAACAATGACGAAACCTGCCAATTTTTACTCAACTGTAAAAAACCATCAAAAACAACGATAAATGATTTTATGAACAATAATATGTATTTAATTGATGAATTCGACAATTTTATAGTTCAATTTGGAATAAAAACACGTTTTATCGAAGGAAAAATAATTTACGGAGATGGAACAATTTTAAAAGGATACTGCAATCCGGATAAAAAAATGTATCCCGATCAAATTAAATATTTAAAAAACTTCATTATAAAGTATTACAATGAATACAAGAATAAAAAAGGTGATTTGTGGTTTAAACTCCACGAATTCTTTTATAATGGAAAATATCAAGATGAATTAAAGGAATTTTACAAAAAATTAAAACAAAAAATAAATTCTAACGGCATACAATTATTAAAATTAAGTTTAAAAGATCATAAAGGACTAAAAAGAGTATTAAAAAGACTAAAAAAGATACTATCAAATATAGAAGGAGAAAACTCCGTAAGCATTGTGGATCCAGAAACACGATACATGGAAAATAAACAAAAGCAAAGAGGCCTAAACTACAATTATCAACTAGCAATTGACGATAAAACAGGAATGATAATCACACATTACATAACACAACATCCAAACGACCAGAAAGAATCAATACCCCTAATAAACCGCATACAACAAAGATTAAAAATCAATAATTTCACATTAGTTTTAGATAATGGATACTGGAACACTCCATTACTGCATAGAATCCATAAAATGCCCATAAAACTAATCATACCCCATAGAAGAGCTGCAACTAGAAAAAACGCTAAAAGAAATCTTGAAAAACAAATCAGATATGATAAAAATAAAATTCAAAAAGAAAAATATAAAAATTATAATTTTAAATATTTGCCTGAAGAAGATGCCTATTTATGTCCAAAAGGAGCCAAATTAACTAGAGCAAACAATATGCAATATGAAGGCATTACTTATAAACAATACAGGACAAAAAAATGCACCAGATGCCGATATCATGATGAATGTACTTCAGAATATAAAAAAACAATAAAAGATCGTTTTGATCCAATATTAGATGATTTTATTAAAGATTATCATTCTGAATATGGGCAAGAAGCATATAAGGGCCGTGGCCCTTACATTGAAGGAGGATTTGGAATATTATTTGAATCACGCAATTTCAAAGGATTAAAAAGAAGAGGAGTAAAAAAAGCAAATTTAGAAATGACATTAACAGTAATAACCCATAATATTAAGAAAATCCATAAACACATTGATAACAAAGAGTTATTTGAAATATTACAAAAAATTAAAAAAGAAAATGGAGTGATTAAAAAATGATATTTTCGGACACTCCCTAATTCAATTATATTCATTTTAGCCATAATTATTTTCATAGATATGGTAAATGTTCTATTTTTAAAAAAAGCTATTTTTATTTTAAGGAGATTTGTTTTAATAAATCAGATTTCTTAATCGTGTTATCTACATCAAAAAAATAAAAAGTGGAGGAATTATTCATTCCTCTTTTGCAATAATGGTTATTTTATTGGATATCATAGCAGTACCGTATTGGCTTGTTATAATATATTCTCCAGGCATTAAATTAATGTTTAGTCTTGCTGTTCCGTTTTCATCTGTTGTACGGTTATAGAATACTCCATTAATATTGAATGTTATGTTAACGCTAGATAATGGATTGCCTTGGCCGTCAACAAGAGTAGCACTAAATTTGGATCCGTCCTTGTAGGTCATGTTTAAATCTGCAGCGGTTAACATTGGTAATACTGTAATATTATATGATATTAAAAGATCTGTTAACGGATCAATAGCTGTTAGGATATAGTCGCCAGGAAGCAAGTTAATGTTTAATTTGGCTGTTCCGTTTTCATTAGTTGTGCGTTCATAAAAGACTCCATTAATGTTCATAAGAATACTTTCGCCACTTAATGGATTGCCTTCACCATCGACCAATGAGATATAGAACTGTGAATCATTTCTGTAATATTTAACCAAATCATCTCCAATCAATGTAGGCAATACTTCAATATCATTTTGAATGATAATTTCGTCATCGTCTGAACTTTTCGTTTCGGATTTTTTGCCCATGTAGGTTTTAATGGTATAATTGCCAGGATTTAAGTTAATATTAATTGTAGCAATACCTTCAGAATTGGTGGTTCTGGTATAATTATTGCTGTTAATTTCAAAAATCACCTCTTTTCCACTCTCTCCGGCATCTGCTGTAAATTGGGTACCGTTTTTATAATATTTTACAAGGTCTTCGGTTTTCAATTCAGGCACAGATTTTTGTGTGTAGACTTTTAGGGATACAGCACCTCTGTTAATGGCTGCGTCTTTCCATTCATTTTCTTGATAAACGAGAGAGTTGCCTTCCTCGAAATATTGTCTGGTGTCTATAAGCATCGGCAATTGGGTATTATTTAATATTATGTGGAATTCATCTCCTTTGTCGATTGAAATATATTCGGGTAATAAAACTGTATGGTATCCTTCAAATGAGGATTTTCCACTGCCGGATAGTCTTAATTTATCATTTACATAAATTTCATAAGTGAATGGCTTATCCTTTTCAAACCATGATCCAAATGCACTTATGTAGGTATCTTCTAAAGCGCTGTAAGTATTTTTCATTATGTTTAACTGGCCTTTATTATAGAATGCTATTTCTCCTCCTAAGTCATATTGGTAATTGCCGTCATATGGTTCATCATTTTCAAATATGTATCCTACTATTTCATGGGATAGGAGACTTACATCATAATATGAAACATAATTAAATCCTCCATCACCAAAATCTGGACCATAACTATTTTTAATAATCCATGCACCGTCTCCTGGTGGTGTTATTAGGAAATTGTTTTTTGAGTAGTTATCGTCCCATCCAACAAGTGTCACTATATGGTTGACTTTAACATCACTTTCATCATTATAATATTGTGCTGAAGTTTTAGTATTATAATATGGTGCTTTTCCAAAAGCTTTCATTTCAGCAGATAAACCCCCATAATCAATTAATGCGCGTTTAACGACATTGTTGTCTGTAAGATTTGCACGTTTAGGGATTATTACTACATCTTGAACATGGATATTACCTGGTGTGGTAAATGTTGGTATTTTACCGTATTCATCGTAGGTATCATTTTCGGTCGGAACCATTCCAAACCAGTTAAGTGCATATAATACGGCCATATTGTTATTTCCCCCTTCTCTTGTAATTCTATTACCGTATTTTGAATATCTCAGCAATGAATTTTGAAGGTTATTTTCTGAAAAATCATATTCAATTCCTGTTGCTTTTAATAATGCGGATTCTAATGCCCCAACAGTTCCAAATGCCCAACAGGAACTATCTTCACCTTGATTTTTAATAGGAGTTACAAATCCCCATTCATTCAAATCGAATCTGGAAGGAAGTTTTGTTATTATGAATGTGTCGTTAGTTAGTTTGAGTTCAGCACCTTTATCAGTAATGTATGTACCGTAATCCGTGTCATTATAAATAAATTTGTCTGTTGTGTTGGTATTAAAAGTAACTTCATATGAAACTAAAAAAACACCGTGCACTCCTTCAGTATTGTTTGTGAAATTAGCCCATATATTCATCTTGCAGGAATAAGAATAAATTGCTTGTTTCTGGTTGTCAATGAAATCTGTGCTTCTAATAAGCATATTAGACGTATCGGCATAAATTGCACCTCCATGTATGTACTCTACGTCATTTCTTAGTTTGTTGTTTCTGAATTGTGTATTGTAAATGCTGAGGTCATTATCTGATACATATAATGCTCCCCCATCGTATTCTGCTTCATTGTCGATAAAGTCACAATTTGTTATAGTTGAAGTTCCTCCAAGTAAAACAACAGCACCTCCGAAGTTTGAGGAACAGTTAACGAATTCACTATCATTTATCAGTGTGGTTCCCTTGTCGCTGTATAGATAACCTGGTGTATCAATAAATATCGCTCCCGCATTTTTTTGGGATTGGACATTGATAAAACTAGATTTGTATATGATTGCTTTATCTACTTCTTTTAAGATTAAAGCCCCGCCAGTTTCTTTAGCTTCTAAGTTTCTAAATGTTGAATTTCGAACCTCTGTATATCTATCATTTATTACTGCAGCATATTTTGATATTGTATCTTCAAAAGTACATGTATCAATAATTATTGATGCAGTTGCCCCATGGATAAATCCTTTTACAAGTTCTATTTTACTGTTGAATGTAGAATCAGTGACTGTTACTTTTGATCCATAAACTCCAATTGCTGCACAGTCCGGTGAGTAGTTATCAGTAAATATTGAATTCATAACTTTTCCATTGTTCCTGAAAATAACTGCTCCACCATCAGTAGTTGCGTTGTTTTTATTAAATGTACAGTTGTTAATTACGGCATTATTTCCATCACATAAAACTGCCCCTCCAATATTAGCATTTCCATTAATGAATGTGAGGTTATTTATCGTGATACTTTCTCCTGCGACATTAAAAATTCTAGCCATAGAATTTCCATCTAATGTATGTCCGTTTCCGTTAATTACAAAATTAGTTTTTTTTATTACAATACCGGAATCCAAGCCAGCATCTGCTTTTTCATCAAATATATAATCTTGTGTTATATCAATTGAATTTTCACTATTGGCAATATCTGTCTGGAGAGATGTAAAATTTCCTTCAGCAGAAACTGCACTTATTGATATGAATAACACAAAAAATACTAGAAATATTTTTAATTTATTCAATATTTTTCCCCCATATTTATAATTTTATGTTAATTTTCAATTCTCGCGAACTGAGTAGTGTTCTGATTAAAGATCAAATATCATAAAAGTTATACTATTATAAAATAAATAAGATAAAAGTATGACATTTTGAACTTAAATTATATTTTATTTAAAGAAATATTTAAAATTGTTCATTCTTAAACAAATGTGTATTCATATTTGATGAATATATATTAAAAAATAAAAAAATTAGAGGAATTATTCATTCCTCTTTTGCAGCGATAGTTATTTTGTTTGAAATCACGGCTGAACCGTATTGGCTTGTTATAATATATTTTCCCGGTATTAAATTAATGTTTAGTCTAGCTATTCCGTTTTCATCGGTTGGACGATTATAGAACACTCCATTAATATTGAATGTTATTTCAACGCCAGATATAGGATTTCCTTGACGGTTAACAATAGTTGCACTGAATTTGGAACCGTCCTTGTAAACCATGTTTAAATCTTCAGCAGTCAGCACAGGTAATACGGTAATTGTATATGACATTTGAAGACCAGTTAATGGATCAACAGCGGTTAATATATATTCGCCAGGGTTTAAATTAATGTTTAATTTGGCAATTCCGTTTTCATCGGTTGCACGATCATAAAAGACTCCATTAATATTCATTCTAATATTTTGAC
>NZ_JAZTXC010000029.1:0-6236 GCF_045636185.1 Methanobrevibacter sp.
TAGGTTACTTCAACATCCTCAGCTTTAACAGTAGAGTTTGCAGGTTTAACAGTAATCTTGGATGTGTAGTTAGCAGCAGTGTAATTGCCGTTAACCATAGTGGTTAAATTGACTGTGTAATCACCGACAGCTAAATCAAGACCAGTGATGTTTTCACCAACATTAACGGTTCCTTCTTTAACAACACCATCTTTACCAATAACCTTGTAAGATATGCCTGTTGCATTCTCAGAAGTTACAACAACTTCAATAGTATCTCCATAGGTAACTTCAACATCTTCAGCACTAACAGAAGAGTTAGCAGGAATAACAGTGATATTTGTTGAATTGACTATGCTGTCTGTTTCATTTTCATGATACCAGACTGTGACCTCATTGGTTATGTTGCCCATGACAAGGCCGTTGGCTCTAGCAGTAATCAATAAAATTACACTATTTCCGCTGGCTATTCTGGTAATACTCCATTGAGCAATATCCCTTTCGACACCACCATCTTCAATAATATCACTTGAAGAAAATTCAAAGAACGTTACAGACTCTTCGTCACCGATTAGAATAAACAAATCAGGTGAATCGAAAACCTCATATTGGCCTTCAGAATTTATAACACCTGCTTCGATGAAAGTCAAACCTTCCGGCAACCAATCTGAAACCTCAACACTAGTAGCGTCGGTAGATCCGTGATTGGTTACATTGATTGTAAACTGGACTGTTGAGTTATAGACAACTTCAGTTGTATCAGCTGATTTTACAACAGACAATCTGACATCATTTATGGTTACAGTTCCATTGTTGACAGTTACATTATCCAATCCGGTATATGATGCATTTACTTCATATACCCCGTAATCATCAAATGTATGTACTGCCCACCATGTTCCGTTACCACCATAATTGGCACTAATTTCCTCACTGTTTGGGAGGATAAATAGTAATTTACCTGGCATAACCTCACTGTAAATATTGGATTTTGCAGTAATGTTAACAGTCTTATTAGTTGTTGTCTGAGAGGTGACATTCACATTGAATTTAGTGTTGTTTGAGATTGTTGTTTCAGCTTCAGTGTAGTATGAATCTTTATCATGGCGAGCGCCGATGTAATAATTTTCACTTTCAATTTTTATCGGTAGAACAATCATACCATTCTCATCTGTGACTTTAACTTCATTTAAAACCAGAATGCCATTAACAACAATGCCTACAGTGATGTTTTGACCGGATTCATTCTTGGATCTTGAAGGTTTGATTTCGGAACTACCTGTGTTGTTGATTCCCTTTGCTCCCCAATATGTCACATTGATAAAGGTAACTTCAGCATCATTTCTAGAATATATTGCATTTAAAAGGTTATTATGACCTTTGAAGATAATTGTAATGTTATTTTCATTTTTGGTTACTTGTAACTCTTCTGCATTTGCTCTATTGTTTAAGAAACGAGAATTAAAAACAGTTTTAGTGGATGATGTACTGTAGAAGTAAATTGCAGAACCCCTAGTTGCATTATTGCCAGTAAAATTACAATTTATCACATTTCCAGATCCCATACCGATAGCACCGGCATAATGTGCTGTGTTGTTAATAAAATTACAATTTTCAACACTACCTGAAGACATCCAGATAGCACCACCACTTCCAGAAGTTGCTTTGTTATCAGTAAAATTACAATTTGTTACAGTACCGGTACCCTCAAAGTCAATAGCACCACCATCACCAGAAGCTTTGTTGTTAGTAAAATTACAATTTCTTACTTCATGAGTAGTGCCTGAAAAACTGAAATAGATAGCGCCACCATAGTAGGTTGCATTGTTACCAATAAAATTACAATTTGTTACAGTACCATCCCAGTAGAAGTAAACTGCACCACCATATCCATTGGTTGCGGTGTTGTTAGTAAAATTACAATTTGTCACATCACCATCACCATCCTCATAGAAGAAAACTGCACCACCATGAGTTGCATTGTTGCCAGTAAAATTACAATTATATTTAATAATAAGAGCTGCAGTTATTAATTTAAAATTTGTCATTTTTTTTAGTTGTAATTTTCATGTAGTTTCGATTTTTAAATATTTCTTTAAATCAAATTTTTGTTTGTTATTTAAATATATGGTTCGTTATATGTTATTTTACTATTATTCGTATTGTTTAATTGATTTAAATCTATTTTTGTCATTTATTATTTAAATAGGTTTTTAATTTATTGTTTTTATTCATAGGTTTTTTCATGCCATGATTTTTTGGCATGAAAACTTATGGAGGATTTAAATTGTTTGATAGAATAATTGATGTCTTGATAGATATTAAATTAAAAACAAACTGTTTTGTATTAATTTCAGGACCACCGAGTTGTGGAAAGTCTAGTATTGCCATAAAGCATGCTAATTCAATTGTGAATGTAGATAAGAATCTTGCGTCCAATATATTATTGGCAGAATTTGATGTGGGAAGACTTTTAGCTGGGAAAAAACCACTTCTTGTTGAGAATTATGATTTGCTGGAAGGGCTGCTGTGTGAAATCAAAACACAATGCAATAAATCCAAGGATGAGGGATTATTCATTTTAACCACTCGTCAAATTGTAGATGATTCTATTAAGATGTTTCCATTATCATTATATGAATCTGAAGAGTCTAACGGATTGATTTCACTATTGGCCTTGTATGAAAATCCGGATATGAACATTTCTGATTTCTCATCAAATTTGGGGATTAAAGATTTGATTGATGCTTGTTGCAGGGGAGGATTTCCCAAAGCATTTGTCAATGAAAACTTCATGAAAAGATATATTGAGAATCTAATTAATCTTCATGACGATTTAAAGGACATAAAAAAACTTAAAAGCATTTTAAAAGTGTATTCCAGAAATATTTCGACCAATATATCTAATGTTGAAATATTAAATCAGGTACAACGAGATTTTCCAACAATGTCCAAATCAACATTCTACAGATATCTCAACGCTTTAAAGGACTTATGGATAGTTTTTGAAATTGAATCCTGGAATGTTAATCTAAGAGCCAGAAGTGCCATTAAAAAAACATCAAAAAAGGAATTCATAGATCCATCCATTTCACCGTTTATCTTAAACTTAAACAGTGAAATGTTGATTTATGATTTGGAAACTTTTCAAAAATTTTTTGAAAATCTGTGCATTCGTGACCTGATGGTCTACACATCTTTTAGGAATGGAAAAATCTATTATTATGAAGATAGGTATGGTTTGTCCATTGATTGTATTTTGCAGTTAGATAATGAAGATTATGCATTAATTCAATTTGAATTATCAAGATTGACATTTGATGAAGCAGCAGGAAAGCTCTTAAAAATGGATAAGTTGATTGAAAGGAAAATTGGTGATGGGGAAATCAATATCAAAAGGCCAAAATTTTTAGCCATTATCACTTCCATTGGATTTTCATATGTTCGCAGTGATGGTGTTAAAGTTATTCCGATTTGCATATTGAGATGAAAAATTCCGTAAAATCATACTATTGAAAATAGTACTGATTTGAGTTTTATAGTGAAACTCTTTTGATATTCTTTGAATTTTGATTTAAATGAATTAATATTGTATATATAGAAAAATATTTATTATATGATGTCTATTCATTTAAATAAGGGAGGTTTTTGATAATCATGAAATCGATATTTGCAATGGATATTTTAAATAAGATGGATCCGTTCTTGAATCAGGGCCAGTATCTGCAATTGACTACTGTTTTATTGGATGCATTGAATGAGGTTGAAATTACAGATAGAACAAAAGATTTAACTGATTTGGATAATTTCAAGTTATTGGAAATGTTTTTATCTGCCAAAGAAATTGAAGGTCGTTCAGATAACACAATTCGTTTTTATCGTCTAACAATCAATAGGTTATTGAAAAGTACTGATAAAAGGGTTGATCAAATCACTACTGAGGATTTAAGGCAGTATCTTACTAATCATCAGTGTGAAAACAATTCTTCAAAAACAACGATTGATAATATCCGAAGAATTTTTTCAAGCTTCTTTTCATGGCTGGAAGATGAGGACTACATTCTGAAAAATCCAGTGAAAAGGATACACAGGGTTAAAAAAGGAAAAGTCGTTAAAGAGATATTAACAGATGAAAATCTTGAAGTTTTAAGGGACAATTGTGAATCGATTAGGGATTTGGCGATTGTTGAACTGTTGATTTCTACAGGCATTCGTGTTGGGGAGTTGGTGAATCTTAATATTTCTGATTTGAATTTTAATGAAAGGGAATGTGTTGTTTTTGGAAAAGGCGAATCTGAAAGGGTCGTTTATTTTGATGCAAGGACAAAAATACACCTGATTGAATATTTAAATCAGAGAACTGATGAAAACCCAGCATTATTTGTCTCGTTTAGAAAGCCGTATAAAAGATTAGGAATAAATGGTGTAGAATCAAGACTTAAGAATATCGGTTTTAAATCCAATATATCTAATGTGCATCCGCATAAGTTCAGAAGAACGCTGGCGACTAATGCCATTGATAAAGGGATGCCTATTGAGCAAGTGCAGAAGTTATTGGGCCATACAAAGATTGATACGACAATGCATTACGCAATGGTCAATCAGAATAATGTTAAGATTGCTCATAAAAAGTTTATTGGATAATATATGGTCTTTTGTTTAAAAAAAACTTTTTTTTAAAATGAATTTAGGCTAAATCCTAAATTCTTTTATCTTTTTTCTAAACAAATAATTTGTTTTAAAGAGTTTAATAATGTTTATTTAATTGTTTAATTTTGTTTAAATATGGCATGAGAACCTTTAATTCATCGTGAGAGAATATTATTGTAAATAAAGAAGAGTTTTTTAATTAATTAAATGTTTTTTCATCTAATTTGAGGATGTTTCAATTAAATATATTAACAGATCATGTCATATCTAAATATGTAGTAAGGATTTGAACACGTAGTGCACAAAGAATTCTTATTACATGACATGTTATGTAATTGACAAAAATATTTTTTTTGATCAAAAAAAGCGAGTTGAATTTAAAAATGGATAAGTTGAAAACAAGGATCTTGTTGATTTCAGTATTATTGTTATTGATGTTCTCTGTTCAGTCAGTAGCAGCGGTAAGTGATAATGATGGAAATCTAACAAGTGAAAGCATTGATTTATCTATATGTGATAACACAGGCGATGTAAGCTCAGATGAACCGTCAAACAATCAGGCTGATGTTTTAAGCGCATCAAATGAGTTGGATGTATTGGGTGCTGATGAGGCCAGCTATTCTACATTATCTGATGAGATTTCTCGTGGTGGAAATGTTGAATTGCTGCATGATTATTACAGATGTTATGGTGGTGAGTCCACTATTAGTATCTCAGGAGATAATAGGATTATTGATGGTAGAGGTGCGATTATTGATATGATGGGGTCAACTATTCGTGCATTTAATGTAGTTGGTTCTGGCGTAACAATTAAAAACCTAACCATTAAAAATGCTAACAGTAATGGTAATGGGGGAGCTATTTACTTCAGTAATTCTGGTTATGTTGAAAATTGTAATTTTACTGATAACAAAGCAACTTCTGAAAGTGGTGGTGCTATCTGGATGTCTTCAGGTAGTGTTGAAAATTGTAATTTTATTAACAACACTGCAACCAATGGAAATGGTGGTGCTATCTATTTCAGTTCTTCAGGTACTACTCATGAAGTAAAAAATTGTAATTTTATTGGTAACAATGCAACATATTACGGTGGTGCAATCTATTTCAGTTCTTCAGCTAATACTCAAGAAGTAAGAAATTGTAATTTTACTAACAACTCTGCTCGTTATGGAGGAGCAATTGAGTTTGATGGAACAGGTAATGTAACAAATTGTAATTTTACTGATAACAAAGCAACTTCTGAAAGTGGTGGTGCTATCTGGATGTCTTCAGGTAGTGTTGAAAATTGTAATTTTACTAACAACACTGCAACCAATGGGGATGGTGGTGCTATCAACATGGGTTCTGGTAGTGTAACAAATTGTAATTTTACTGGTAACAAAGCAACTGGCTCTGATAGTTGGGGTGGTGCAATTTTCATGTATTCTGGTAGTGTTGAAAATTGTAATTTTACTAACAACACCGCTAATTATGGAGGTGCAGTTCACATCGATTGGGGTGGTAATATAATAAATTGTAATTTTACTGGTAACAAAGCAACTGGCTCTGATAGTTGGGGTGGTGCAATTTTCATGTATTCTGGTAGTGTTGAAAATTGTAATTTTACT
>NZ_JAZTXC010000030.1:0-1812 GCF_045636185.1 Methanobrevibacter sp.
AAGGAGTAAACCTTGCTTTTGTCGAACTTAGCTAAAGCTTCTTTTCTTTTCTTAGATACTTTTGCCATTTGGTAATTTCTTTTTTTTTGTTCTACAAATGCTTAAGACTTAGTCTTTACTTTAAAGGTGATTCGCCTGTAACCTTAACACCCATACTACGTGCTGTACCTGCTACCATGCTCATTGCTGATTCAATTGTGAAGCAATTTAAGTCCTTCATCTTATTTTCAGCAATACTACGAACTGTATCCCAGCTCATAGAACCAACTTTTGAACGGTTAGGTTCTTTTGAACCTTTAGCAATCTTAGCAGCTTCAAGAATTGAAGCAGCAACTGGTGAAGCTTTTACAATGAAATCAAATGATTTGTCCTTATACACAGTAATAATAACTGGAAGAACTTTTCCAGCTTGATCTTGTGTACGAGCATTGAATTGCTTGCAAAACTCCATGATGTTAACACCTTTTTGACCCAATGCTGGACCAACAGGTGGTGCAGGGTTAGCGGCTCCTCCTTTGATTTGCAGTTTAATTAATCCGCTTACTTCTTTCATTTTAATTTTTATAAAAGTTAAATGAAAACAAAATTTTCAAGATTCTATACTACTCTCTTTTTACTTGGAAATAGCTTAACTCAAGTGGTGTTTTGCGACCGAATATCTTTACCATAACTTTGAGCTTTTTCTTCTCATCATTAACTTCTTCGATAATGCCACTAAAACTACTGAATGGTCCGTCGTTCACCAAAACAGTTTCACCAACTATGAATGATAAATCACTACCTTCACCCATTTCTGTGAGTTCATCTACTTTACCTAAAATACGACAAACTTCAGATGGACGAAGTGGATCTGCCTCTCCTTTTGTGCCAAGGAATCCTAAAACATGAGGAATATCCTTGATAGCATGAGATACTTCTCCGGTTAAGACAGCTTCAATTAAAACATAACCTGGCAAGTAATTTCTTTCCTTGCTGATTTTTTTTCCATTTCTAACTGAATAAACTTTCTCTGTTGGGATAAGTACTTGTGAAATCAGAGACTGCAAATCAGCACGTCTAGAAATTTCAGCGTCAAGATATTCTTTAACCTTTTTCTCTTTACCGCTGACTGCTCTTATAACATACCATTTTTTTTCGTTCTGTTCACTCATCACAAATAGAAATTAAAAGTAATTAGAATGTTGATTATTCAAACACCTTTAATTAGAAAATACGATAAAAGTTTTCTAATAAAGTTTCAAAAGACTTATCCATCAGATAAACCACCAAAGCGATTATTAGGGAAGCAATGGATACGACGATTGCACTACTTTGGAGTTCCTTCCAAGTTGGCCAAGAAACTTTCTCAACTAACTCAGTATAACATTCTTTAACGTAGTTTATAAACCTTTTCATTTTGTTTGAACTATTTTATTTATTAGCACAGGCAGAAGGACTCGAACCCTCAACCAATGGTTTTGGAGACCACTACTCTACCAATTGAGCTATGCCTGTGTGTAGGGTGCAATTAAGCACCCATATATTTAATATTATCAATCTTCAAGGAGTTCAATAACTTGACCTGAACCAACTGTTCTACCACCTTCACGGATAGCGAAACGGAGACCTTTGTCCATAGCGATTTCAGCGATCAAGTTTACTTCGATTGTAACGTGGTCACCTGGCATAACCATTTCCATACCTTCTGGTAATAAGATTTCGCCTGTAACGTCTGTTGTTCTGAAGTAGAATTGAGGACGATATTTGTTTCTAAATGGAGTGTGACGACCACCTTCTTCTTTTGAAAGAACGTAAACTTCACCTTTGAAGTGG
>NZ_JAZTXC010000031.1:0-8216 GCF_045636185.1 Methanobrevibacter sp.
GGTATTGAAAGATTCCAACAACAATTAGAAGTTGTAGATTTAATTGATACAGAAGATATTGGAACTATTCAATCAAAAATTAATGAATGTGTAGAAAAAGATCCTGGTGCTTTCGAAGAAGAAGCTATGGTCATTTCCGTAGATGATGATGACGGTGACGAAGACGAAGGAGAAGCAATGAAAGTTGTTTCTGCTGAAACTGCTCTTATTGAAGCAAGAATCAGAAATATTAATACTAAAATTGATATGGTCGGAGCTGTTCAAAGAAATATGGCTGGTAATTATGCCGGTAAAGTCCAAGGTATAATGATAGGTTTAATCTTCACTTTAGTAATTGGATTTTTATTCTTGATATAAGGAGGAATAATTATGGTGCAAATTTCAAATAAACCAAATACAAGCGGACTTAAAAAAGCTGCTGAAGATACTGAATACAGTTCAAAACTTCTTGCAAGAGAAGGTAAACTTTTTGCAGGTTTACTTGCAACAAGAGTTAAAGGAATTGCTTTAGGTATATGTATAGCACTCCTTTTAGTAGTTATTATTCCTTTCCTTGCATTAGCATGTGGATTATAGAGGTGTTAAAATGAGTGAAGAAGATTCAATACCTCAAGTTATGGTAACTGCAGATGATTTCAATGCTTTAGCTGCAAAATTAGATGAAGCTGAAGAAAAAGTTGATTTCACTGTCGGTGAGTACTACCAACGTTTAGGTCAACAGACCGGAAGAGATGTTGGTATATTGTATGGTATTATACTAGGATTATTTATATTGATAATATCTATAAAATTTGGTGCAATTGCATTGATTCAAACATTGTTAGCTAGTATTTTATAGGAGGATTATTTTATGTTAAGATTTGATAAAGAACAACTCGTCATTGATATTGCTGGAGTAAAAATGGGAGGTCAACCTGGTGAGTACCCTACCGTTTTAGCAGGAACTATCTTTTACGGCGGACACAATATTATTAGTGATGAAAAAGAAGGTATCTTTGATAAAGATGCTGCTGAAGAAAGAATTAAAACTATGGAAGAAATGTCTGATGTAACCGGAAACCCATGTGTTGTACAAACTTTCGGTGCTACCCCAGAAGCTATGGTTAAATACTTAGAATTTGTAGGAGATATCTGTGACAAACCTTTCCTTATAGATTCAACTGCTGCAGCTGCAAAAATTGCAGGTGTAGAATATGTGCAAGAAGTTGGATTATGTGAAAGAGCAGTATATAACTCTATAAGTATGGCTGCAGAAGCTGGTGAAATCGAAGCAGTTAAAAACTCAGACATCGATGCATCAATTCTCTTAGGTTTCAACCCAATGAAAGCTGGTGTAGAAGGTAAAGTTGAAATCTGGGAAAATGGTGGAGATGTAATCGACAAAGGTATTCTCGAAATGGCTGATGAATGTGGTATTACCAAACCATGGATGGACGTAGCAGTTACTCCATTAGGTCAAGGTGCTGGTCCTGCAGTAAGAACTTCTTATGCAGTAAAAGCTAAATGGGGTTACCCAGTAGGATCTGGTATCCACAACGTTCCATCTGCATGGGACTGGTTAAGAGGATACAAAAAAGAACACAAAGAAGCATGGCCTGTTTGTGATATCGGTTCTAACATCGTACAACAAATGGCTGGTGGAGACTTCGTACTTTTCGGACCTATCGAAAACGCAAGATTAGCATTCCCTGCTTGTGGTATGGCAGATATTATGATTGCTGAAGCTGCAAAAGATATCGGTACCGAACCTGTAGAAGACCACCCAATTAACAATTTATTATAGATATAAAGGGTCCCGATTAGGTGATTTTTATCATCTAATCTATTTTTTTATTTTTTTCACTACTTTTTTTTAAAAAACTTTTAATAAAATTTATATTATCTTAAAAATAGATTATTATTTAACTTTAATTGAAGAGGTTAAATTATGTCTTTTTTAAGTAAAATTTTTAATAAAGGTCCTAAGCCTATTATTGCCCATTCTAAAGAAGGAAATCTTGATGTTTTAAGGGCTCAAAGGGCAGGTCCGGCTAGTCCTGGTGCTGTTAAAAAGCCAGATGTTTTTTATGTAACTGCTTCTGTTGAATTAGGTAACACTACCACAAAATGTATTGTTATGGCAACTAACTTAAACACAAGTGAGTCCTATCTATTAAACAAAACAGTTAAAATGACTCGTGACATCAGACCACCTAAAGCTGATGAGGAAGTTTTCGGTAAGACTGTTTGGGGTATTGAACTTTCTAAGGAGGCTGTAACAGAGCTTATTAGCGATACTGTTTTGGAAGCACTCAGAAAATGTAATGTCGATAAGGATGAGGATTTGGATTTTGTTGTCAGATCCACTGGTGTAACCGCAGGATTCGCTACTGCTGAAGAAGCAGGCCAGTTAATTATTGCTCTTGCAGACGGCTGTCTTGAAGCGGATATTCCACCTCGTAAGATGTCTCCTGCAATGGGTATTTCCCAACTTCCTGAAAGATTGCAAAAACATTCTCTTTTAGAAAATATTCTTTTCGATGGTGCTGTTGTTAGTGTTGTTCCTCCTGAAGGTAAAGAGACTGTTGCAAATGAGATGGAAGGAGAACTTGTAACTGCAGGTATTAAATTAGGTGCAAAATGGACTGATGTGGATTATAGAAATCCTTGTGTTTCTTTGGACTTCGGTTCTACTTTAGCCGGCCGTATTGTTAATGACAATGAACCTTATGCTAATACTGTCGGTAACTTTTTAGGTTTGGCAGGTGTTGTAAGTGATGCAATAGCTCGTGGATCCGGCCAAATCGATAAGAAAAATGGTGCTGCAATTGACTTGTATGATGAAAAGGCTGCCAAAAAAGCAGACAAGAAAAAAGCTGAAGCCAATGCATTGGAAGCTCATAAATTAATCAATATTCAAAAAGTTCCAATTGATGTGGAAAGATTCGGTACCGTTCCTGTCAATCCGGAAGCTGCTGAAAAGGCAGGCACTACTTTAATCGGTTGTGATGTTGGTTTCAATGGTGACAAACTGGATGATTTGATGGAACTGGGTGCACAATTCTATGCTGACGATGGCCTGGGCACTATGCTTTCCACTCTTGATTATGTAAGTACCAATATAGTTACCCGTGTTTTGGATGTTGCATTTAAAGAAAACGTTATCATTCCGGGTTCTGCATTGGGTATTACAGGTAGGGCAGGTATCACTGGACGCAAGCCAGAACTTATATTGGAAGCTGTTCAGGACAAATTTGAAAAAGTTGTTTTCGTTGAGGATGGTCTTGCTTTAGGTTCTGCTATTATGGCTCGTTGTATGAATTCAATGGGTACTCCAAAAGTTCCTATTGGAGGTAAACAAGGCGGTAGATGTATATTGAAAGATCGTATGAAAATGGCTGGCGGTAAATTCGCTTAGTGGTTTTGGCATGATTTATGGAATTGTAATGGCTGGAGGTAGAGGAACAAGACTCAAAACTCCAGTCGAAAAACCTCTTTTTAAATTACATAATAAACCTTTAATTAAATATGTACTTGATAATTTAAATTCCTCTAAATTGGTCGAAAAAATAATTATTGCAACCAGTCCCAATACTCCAGAAACTGTTGAGTATATGGATGATTTTAATTATGAAATTTTAGACACTCCTGGTGTTGATTTTGTTCATGACTTGTCTTTTATTTTAGATTATTTTGAAGAAAAGTCTCGTGATGATACATTAC
Source organism: Methanobrevibacter sp. (assembly GCF_045636185.1). GTDB lineage: Archaea > Methanobacteriota > Methanobacteria > Methanobacteriales > Methanobacteriaceae > Methanocatella. Next base: position 3,703 of record NZ_JAZTXC010000031.1, read on the forward strand.
TTTTTATTAATGCCGATTTGCCTTTTATAAAAGGTGAATGTATTGATTTTATAATAAATTCTTATTTTGAATGTAAAAAGGAAGCTTTATCCACATTGATTCCTGTCAGCATTTTTGAAGATTTGAACTTGGAGTATGAATTTGAATACATGGGTCTTGTTCCTGTTGGGGTTAATATTTTAAAAAGCATAAACAAGATTCAGGATGAGTACCAGTTGGTCCTGAATAAGGAGGAATTGGCTTTCAATATTAATACTCTACAAGATGCAGATGTTGCCAATAAATATACTTTTAAATATAATGAATAATAATAGATAATATATAATTAAATTTAATATTGTTATCAGGTGATTTCATGGAAAATAAACAAATTCCTAAAAGAGAAGAAAAATTATGGAGTGAAATTAGAAACTACCAAGTTGCAACAAATAATGCTCGTATTCTTGGTGTTTTAGACGAACTTATTGTTAACGAGAAAACAGGTAAAATCGTCGATATTGCTATTCGTGTAGAAGCTGACCGTAATATCCACGTAAAAGGTGCTAAAAGAAACGGCGATTTATTATTAATTCCTTTCGCTAAAGTTGAAAAAGTCGGCGAATTTATTATTGTAACTGAATAATTTTTTCAGTTCATTTCTCTTTTTTTATATATTAAATAAAACATTGTTATATTTATATACTAGTTTAATTAATAGTTAATTATTAACATAATAATGAATTAAATGGGTGATTATAATGTTACTTGAAATTGAAAATTTGGCTGTTGAAGTCGGGGGGAAAAGAGTTTTAAAAGATATAAATCTTTCTATTGATGAAGGCGAAACCCATGTTCTTTTAGGGCCAAATGGTGCTGGGAAAAGTACTTTATTCTTAACTATATTAGGTTTTCCTCAATATAATGTTGTAAATGGTACTATTAAATTTAAAGGTCAGGATATCACTGATTTAACTACTGCTGAGAGAGTTAAGTTAGGTATTGGTGTAAGTTTTCAAACTCCTCCTTCAATCAGAGGAGTTTCCGTAAGGGACTTGCTTAAAATAGAATCCCATCAGGATATGGATGAGGATTTAAATCCGAGAATGAAAGAGCTTGCAAAGCAACTTAAGTTCAGTGATGAATTTTTAGACAGGGATGTCAACTTTGGATTTTCAGGAGGGGAAGTCAAAAGGTCTGAAATATTGCAGCTTTTGGCACAAATGCCTGATTTTACTATGTTTGATGAACCTGATTCTGGTGTGGATATTGAAAATGTGGAATTGTTGGCTTCAGAAATTGGTACTTTACTTGATAAAGATAAGCCACAGGGAAGCAGGGTTAGAAGTGGACTTTTAATTACTCATTTAGGTTACATTTTAAACTTTGTTAGTGCAGATAAAGCACATGTGTTGATGAATGGCAGAATATCTTGTTCAGGTAATCCTACTGAAATTCTTGAAGATATTAGAAAAAATGGTTTTAATGGATGTGTTGAGTGTGCGCAATGTTTATAGTGATGCTGAAAGAGCAAAAGATAAAAAAGCCCCAATAGGTGCTGATATTACAATAGAAAACTTTTCAGATGAAGCTGTTAATGCTATTGATTTATTGGATGACTTGGATGATGTCGATAAAAAGACCAAAAATACCTTGTTGAAAGTCGGTGTTGACACTGAAGAAAACAACCGTTCAGGTTCATTTTTACAGATTGACCAAAGTAATGTATTTACAAATAACTCAATATCAGATTCCATTGAAGTTATGGGTATGGAAGTTGCACTTGATAAATACAAATGGCTTGAAGATTATTTGTGGAAAGTTGTAAAGCCTGATGCTGATAAATACACTGCAAAAACAGCTTTAAGGGAACAGGAAACTGGTGTTACCAGTGGATACTTTGTACGTTCACTTCCTGGAACTAAGGAAGTAATGCCTGTTCAGGCCTGTATGTTCATTGGTGATGAAGCTGTTATGCAGACTGCTCACAATGTAATCATTGCTGAAGAAAACTCAGAGCTCCATTTGATTACTGGTTGTGCTACCGGTGATGATATAGCTTCTGCAATGCACGTAGGTGTTTCTGAAATGTATTTAAAGCCAGGATCCAAAATCACTTTTACAATGGTTCACAATTGGGCCGAACAGGTTGAAGTCAGGCCTAGAACCGGTGTAAAACTAATGGATGATACAACTTACATTAACAATTACATTTTAACCAGTCCGGTTTCAACAATCCAGTCTTATCCTACTGCTTATTGTGATGGTAAAAACTCAAGAGCTATTTTCCAATCCATTCAGGGTGGTAAAAAAGATTCCATCATTGATGTCGGATCACGCGTTTTATTGAATGCTCCAAATGCAAGAGGGGAAGTAATTTCAAGGGCGGTGTCTCAGGATGAATCTAAAATCTATTCCAGGGGCCATTTGTCAGGAACAGTACCTGGCGTTAAAGGACACCTTGAATGTCACGGATTGGTTTTATCTGATGACAGTATGATTTATGCTGTTCCTGAATTAGAAGCCAGTTCTGCTAATCTTGAAATGTCTCACGAGGCTGCTGTAGGTAAAATCTCTGAAGAAGAGATTAATTACTTAACTTCAAGAGGAATTGATGAAGAAGATGCAGAGTCTATGATTGTCAGAGGCTTTTTAAACATGGATATTACTGGTCTTCCGGATGAATTGGCTGAACAAACTCAAATGATGATAGATATGAGTGTAGATGGAATGTAATTCCATTTTTCTTTCTTTTTTTTAAACTTGTTTCATAGTATATAAACCTTTTGGCTTTATTTTCTAAGTAACCTTTATATTAATTATAATAGTAATATAATAATCAGTACATTAATGTTATGCTGAGCTAGCTCATTAAAGTACATAAATTGTGAAATTAAGGCATACCTAAACTTTATGCCTTAAAAAGCGATTTTAAAATTTTTTAAAAAATTCTAAAATTGGCGTTTGAAGGGAGAAATCTTTTCAAAAACGGAAAAAAATAAAAAAAATTTGATAGAGGAGGAAAAACTCTATGGCTGATGATGTAAAAATTGTAATGTTTTGTTGCAACTGGTGTTCCTATGGAGGAGCAGACACAGCTGGTACTGCACGTATGCAATACCCACCGAATATTAGAGTTATTCGTGTAATGTGTTCTGGAAGAATTGACCCACAATTTATTTTAAAAGCATTCAAAGAGGGTGCTGACGGGGTATTCGTAGCAGGATGTCACATGGGTGACTGCCACTACGATGCTGGTAACTATAAATTAGATCGTAGAATGAGATTAATTTATAAATTGGTTGAAGATATGGGAATTGGAAAAGAAAGAGTTCACCACGACTGGATTTCCGCATCCGAAGGTGAAAAGTTCTCTACCGCTGTTAACATGATGGTTAACAGAATTAAAGAATTAGGTCCAGCTCCATTGAAAGATCAATTAAACGCAGAAGGATAAATTGGAGGAGTTAAAAATGGCAGATAAAGTTAAAATAGGAACTATGTGGTTCGGAGGTTGTTCCGGTTGCCACTTATCAATTGCGGATTTCCACGAATCTTTAATCGATGTTATGGAATTAGCAGAATTTGAATTCTCTCCTGTACTTATGGATACCAAATACGATGAAGTACCTGATTTAGATATTCTCATCGCTGAAGGTGGAATAAGAAACGACGAAAACAGAGAATTGGCTGAAATGTTAAATGAAAAAGCTAGTATGGTTATTGCTTACGGAACTTGTGCTTGTTACGGTGGTATTCCAGGTCTCGGAAACTTATGGACTGTTGAAGACTTAACTCAAGAAGCATATGTTAACTCCGTATCTACTGTTAACCCTGAAGGTATCATCCCTAATGAAGATGTACCTCACTTAGAAAGCAGAGTAAGACCATTAAGTGCAGTTATGGATGTTGACTTAATCATTCCAGGTTGTCCTCCACGTTCTGATGTAGTAGCTGAAGCAGTTCTTGCTTTATTAAATGGTGAAACTATCGAATTACCTGCTACTAACTTATGTGAAGTATGTCCTAGAGAAAAACCACCTGCTGGTTTAGCTATGGACTTCATTAAAAGACAATTTGAAGTTGGTAAACCTGAACCTGATTTATGTTTAATTTCCCAAGGTTTAGTATGTATGGGTCCTGCAACCGTATCATTATGTGGTGCAGAATGTCCTTCCATTGCTATCCAATGTAGAGGATGTTACGGTCCTACCTCAAAAGTATTAGACCAAGGTGCTAAAATGATCAGTGCAATTGCATCTGACTACGGTGTAAATGAAGATAAAACAGTTGATCCTGAAACTGTCGCTGACCAATTGGATGATATTGTAGGTACTTTCTACTCATACACATTACCTGCAGCATTAGTACCAATGAAAATGCAAAAAGGAGGAGAATAAAATGGTTAAACTTACTATGGAACCTGTAACTCGTATTGAAGGACACGCAAAAATTACAGTCCATCTTGATGATGCAGGAAATGTTGAAGAAACAAGATTACATGTTATGGAATTCAGAGGTTTCGAAAAATTCTTAAC
>NZ_JAZTXC010000032.1:0-8947 GCF_045636185.1 Methanobrevibacter sp.
TTAGCTATTCCTGATTCGTTGGTTTGGCGAGTGTAAAATACTCCATTAATATTAAATGTAACATTTTTTCCAGCACCAACAGGTTTTCCATTATCTCCAAGAACTTTAACTGTGTATTGTGTTCCATTTTTGAAATATTTAATTATATCTCTGTTTTCAATGATTCTTGGAAGTATAGTAATGCTGTTGGAAGAGGATTCACCAGTAGATGGGTTGGTCGCAGTGATTATATAATTTCCTGCAGCTAAATTAATGTTCAATTTTCCAATACCGTCTTTTATAACACGATTATAAAGTACACCATTAATGTTAAATTGGACCGTAGTGTCATCAACCAAAGGTTTACCTTCAGAATCCAAAAATCTTGCAACATATGGTTCTGAGCCTTTTTCAATCTTGGTAATATCCTCACCAATAATAGTTGGTTTAATAACCACATTCACAGTAGCATTTGCTGCCTTGTAAAACTTATCGCCATCAAATGAAACAAAAGCACTATAATTACCACTATCAATATTTAAAGCCAAACTAATTTCACCCTTATCATCAGTAATCCTATCGTATATCACATCATTAATATTAATATGAATTAAACTACCAGATAACGGATTACCCAATGCATCTTTTAGAGCAACAGATAATCTTTCAGAACCATGATAATATTTGACCATATCATCAGCCCTTATTACTGAGACTGTCTTTTCAACAATAACATTGTAAGTGGCATTCGATGGTAAATAAAACTCATTACCTTTAAAAGTAACATTAACAACATAAGTATCAGGAACAAAATCTTTAATTAAAACTTTAACCTGACCATTTTCATCGGTAACATACTCTTTTTTACCATTTAAATCAATGAATATAGGAACATTACTTACAGAATGATCATTCATATCAACCAAAGTAAAAAGCAGCTCATCACTACTATCATTTAAAATAAACTTAGTGATTCTCTTATTCACAGTAATTTTAGTAAGAGCATTTGAACTTAAATAAACAGCATTTTCTTTGAAAGTAATATTTACAACATATGTATTTGGATCTAAATCATTTAATCCAATTTTGACCTGACCTTTTTCATCAGTAGTATAATTTTTTGTACCGTTCAAAGCAACAGATAGTGGAACATTACTTATCGAATCTTCATTACTAGAAATCAATGTAACAAGCAAATAATCCTCAGTAGTATTTACAATTAGTTTACTAGCTTCTTTTTTAACGACAATTTCACCAACTGCATTTGATTGTGAATAGAATTTATTTCCACTGAATGTAATATTTACAAAGTATGTGTCAGGAATTAAATCTTGGATTGTAAATTTAATTTGGCCGTTTTCATCGCTAGTGTAGTTTGTATCTGATTTTATAAAAGCAGATATTGGTACATCACTTATTGGATGACCATGACTATCAACTAAAGTAATTGTCCAACTTTCACCCATATTTGTGGAAAATATGATTTGTCCATTTTCATCAGTATTACTTTTATTGCTTTTGAAATCAAAAGATACAGATTCATCAGTTATCGGATTTCCCCGACCATTAACTAACATAATTATCCATTCATCATCATTATCATAGGTCGTTATTAATCCATTAACAATTAATTTGGAAAAATCTTTATTCACGACTATATTACCAGTTGTATTGGACTTTTGATAAATATCATCTCCCCCAAATGCAACATTTGCAACATAAACATCCGGGACCAAACCTTTAGTCTTCACTTTAATTTGTCCATTTTTATCAGTGGTATGCTTTTTAGTGCCGTTTAAATCAACTGAAACAATTTTATTACTTAAAGGGTTTCCAAAATCATCAAATAAGAAAATTAATAACTCATTTTCAACATTATAAACTGTTGATATTGGATTAGCAGTTAATTTAGTATTAATCTTATTGATTAAAACGTCAGCAGTTACATTTGATTTTAAATAATATTCATTTTCAGCAAATGTAATGTTGAAAAAATGTGTTCCTGGAGTTAAATCTTTGGTCGGTACTTTAATTTGACCATTTTTATCTGTAATATATTTTTTAGTACCGTTTAATTTAACTTCTACATTTGCATTAGTTATAACTTGGTTTTTAAAATCCATCAAAGTTACAATCAACTCTTCATCAGAAGAATAGGTTGTAACTAATCTATTTGAAATTAGTCTAGTAATTCCTTTATTAATAACAAGAGTTATTGATTCATTAGATGCACTATAACCCTCTTTTCCGGCAAACTTAATAGAAATATCATATGTATCCGGAACCAAATTAAGAATAGGTATAAAAAAATAGCCATCTTTATCAGTGTTGTAATCTTTAATTCCATCAAATTCAACAGATACTGTAAAATTAGGTAAAGGATTACCCAAATTATCTACTAAAAAAACTGAAAGATTTTCATCATAATTATATCCAGTAACGAAATTATGGGCTGAAATTAAAACCGCACTAGTTATACTGAACTGCCCATTAATTGGATTAACATCAGGATACTCCTTAAGGTATGCTTTAAAATCATAATTGCCAGCAACCGGAAAAGTCCACTCAGAACCCGTTAAGGAATAATAAGTTTTTACCAAGCCAGAATTCTTATAAAGTTCAATTGTAACATTATAATTGTCATATTTTTGATCATCATAAGTTAAATCAAATACAAATTTTCCCCCAAGAAAAGTACTAGTATCACCCAATATATTAAGAATTGGTGAAATTACTTCTGTATCTACACATTTATCCTCATCAAATAAACAAAGGAATCTAGAACCTTTATACATTGAACTAACATCATTTTTTTCAAATCTACAAAATTTAGCATTAACATGGGCTGTTGCACCACCATGATATGCGGAATTGCCTATAAAAGTACAATTCAAAGCAGTGCCCATATACATCGCACCACCATAATAACCAGCATTATTATGGATAAAAGTACAATTTATGGCTGTAACACTATCATCCTTGAAACTAAAAATAGCCGCACCACTCACATAACCTATTTCCTCATCATCTTTATCATAAAAACCATTTACAAAAACAATATTTCTCACTTCAAATTTAACATCATCATTTTGATTGTCAAGTTTAAATATACGGGATATGCCGTTTCCATCTAGCGTGTGCCCCTGACCATCAATAATTAAATCTTTATCAATTTTAACACCGGACATTGAAAAATCATCAGTATTATTATAATCCCTGTCCAGAATTATTGTATCCCCATCATCAGCATCATCAATCAAATCCTCCAAATCACTAAAAGAACCAACATCCGAGCTTAATACATCATTATTTTCTATTCCAATTACATTAGATTCATTAATACTTATTAATCCATCATCATTCTCTCCAATACCCACAATATCGTAAATATCATTATCGCTAGCATTTACTGTAGAAATAGTAAGAATACATATAATGAAAATGAAAAGTATTGCAATATTTTTATTAAATATAATTTATCCCCCCATAAAATTGAAAATTAATATTATTATATAATTTTTAATTTAACTCCCCTATTTTAAATAATTTGTGAATAAATATGAATTGAACTTTAAATAATATATGAATAAACTAAAATTAAATTTTAAATAATTTGAAAAATAAAATAATTATTTAATGAGTAAAAATATAGATTTTATTTCAAATCCTAAAGAATCATTTTGGAAGTTTACTACACCCCTATTATTACTTACTCTTTTTGAAGCAGGTTACTCTTTTGTTGATGTATTTTGGGTATCACAAATGAATGCTGAATCATTTTTTGCCATAGGTGTTGCGATACCTTTAGTTACATTAATCATAAGTTTTGGAAAGTCTATCGGTATTGGAACCAATTCAATAATGTCAAGAGAACTTGGTGAAAATGATTTTAAGGACACTTATAATTCAATTTTACATGGAATTGTATCATGCATTATAATAGGAATTCTTATTATATTATCTACATTCTTTTTAGATGATATTTTAACTTTTATGGGTGCCACTTCATCTATGGAGTTATCAATGCAATATTTGCTTCCAATTTTTTATTGTTCTTTTATTTTTATTTTTGCTAATTTCTTTGCAAGTACCCTTCAAGCCGAAGGAAATTCAAAATTACCGACTATCCTACTAATTTTAACAAATGTTCTGAATTTGATTTTGGATCCTATTTTCATTTTTGTTTTAGGTTGGGGAGTTAGTGGTGTTTCATATGCCACCATATTATCATCAGCCATAACCGCTTTTTATTTATTATACTGGTATTTAAGTGGTAAATCAGAGGTTGTGTTAAATTTTAAATTTTTTAAAATAGGAATTGTTTATGACATATTTATAGTAGCTATTCCCAACTTTTTAACAGATAGTTTATGGTGTGTTACTATGCTGTTCTTCAATAAACTCTTAATAGAACAGTTAGGTCAAATTGGTATTTTACTTTATTCAACAGCTTCAAGAATAGAATCTATACTAATATCTCCTCAAAAAGCATTTGGTAGAGCATTAGTGAGCGTTTGTGGACATTTATATGGTGCAAATAGATTTGATGAATTAGAAGATTTATATCACTATATACTTAAAATTGCCATATTAATTGCAATAATTACAACTGTTGCATTCTTCTTCATTAGGGATTATGGTTTTGCATTGTTTTCCATTACAAGCGCACCAATTTCCGTATTTTATATTGCTCTTGCAGGTATCATAATAATTCCATTTAATGAAATTTCAGTAATATCAGAAAAGATGCTGGATGGAATGGGAAAAAGTTATCATTCTTTAGTTTTAACAATTGGCATTATTATATATGAAATTGGAATAGCATCTTTATTAGCACCTATATTCAAACAAGGAGTATGTGTTTTACTTGCTATATTAATAGGAGAAGTTACATTTGGTATTATATATTATATCTTATTAAAATATATTTTCAAAAAACATGGACATGAAATGCCCCTTATTAATCACAATAATAGTTAAATTTTAAGGTTTTGTCCCTAAACATTAACCATCTCCATTATATGTCCTAAATCAAGCATCTACCTCAAATTAAGTCCAATTAATTTTGTTTTGGTCATTTCTTCAACGGCATATTTAATTCCTTCCTTACCACAACCGCTATTTTTAAATCCACCAAACGGCATATTGTCCGTCCTGAATGTTGACTGCTTATTGACAAATACTGTTCCTGCCTCAATTTCATTGGCACATCGAAGAGCATTTCTATAGTTTTCAGTAAATACTCCTGCCTGAAGACCATATTCAGTAGCGTTTGCAATTCGGATGGCCTCATCAACTGTCTTAACTTTAATTAATGGAGCAACAGGACCGAAAGTTTCATTAACTACCAAATCCATATCCGGCGTGACCTTATCGACTACTGTAGCTTCATAAAATGCTCCATCCCTTTTTCCTCCAACCAATATTTCTGCACCATCTTTGACTGCATTATTGACAGTTTCTTCAACATGAATTGCTGCTTTTTCACTGATTAATGTTCCAAGCTGTGTTGATTTGTCCATAGGATTTCCCATCTTAATTTTAGATGTTTCTCCAACCAGTTTCGCTTTGAATTCTTCATAGATTCCTTCCTGAACGATGATTCTTTTAACTCCCATGCAAACTTGGCCTGCATTCAAGTATGCTCCATTAATAACACCCTTTACCGCAGCGTCAACATCAGCATCATCCAAAACAACCAAAGGATCATTTCCGCCAAGCTCAAGAGTTACTTTTTTCATTCCTGCCCTCTGGGATATCATCAGTCCGGTCATCACACTCCCAGTAAAGGATATCTTATCGATTTTATCCGATGCCACCAACGCATCCCCCACTTCTGAACCGTATCCCGTGATTACATTAATTACACCTGCAGGAAATTCTTCGTTTACAAGTTCTGCAAATTTCATAACCGTTAATGGAGCATCAGTTGGAGGTTTAATGATAACCGCATTTTTACAGGCAATAGCAGGTGCAATTTTATGAATAGTTAAATTTAGAGGATAATTAAATGGAGTAATTGCTGCAACAACCCCCAATGGCAATCTTTGTGTAAATGCAAAAAATCCTTTTCCGTTGAGACCAGCATCCAGAGGTACGGATTCACCATAAATTCTTTTGGCCTCCTCTGCTGCAAGTTTTAATGTTTCAATTGACCTGTCCAATTCAACATAGGACTCATTGATTGGCTTTCCGACTTCTTTTGTTAATAACTCTGCAAATTCCTCTTTATTTTCCTTTAGTTTTTCACAGACATTATATAATTTATTTGAAACCTTAAAAGCAGACATTTCCTGTAAAGCTCCCTTAGCATTATTTGCAGCATCAATAGCTTTATCAACATTATTTAAATGAGAAATAGGAACACTATCTATTACTTCACCATTAAAAGGATTTATAACATCTTCACTATCCATATCACTTACATGTTCACCGTTGATTAACATATCCATTTCAATCACCTTATTTAACTATTTATATTTTAAAATTTATAATCATTAATATCATGCAAACGAATAGATTTGAAACATTCATCGATGCAATTATAGCAATTCTAATTACAATTTTAGTTTTAAAAATTCCCCAACCTGTAGAACCCACATTATCTGCAATCTGGGAATTAAGAGTTCCTTATCTAGCTTATTTAATTAGTTTCTTAATTTTATTTAACATTTGGTACAGCAATCACAATTTATTCCAAAAAGTTGAAAATATCGACAATACAGTAGTTTGGATTTATGGAATCATGACATTTATTATATCATTAGTTCCTTATTTTACAATGTGGGTTGCAAAAAATGTTAATTCCATTCCTGCCGAAACAATGTTCGGTCTAATATTTGTTTCAACAAATATCCTTTATACTTCCTCAGTAAAAGCCATATATCGAAGTAATCCTTACAATAAGGAACTGCAGGAAACTGATAAAACATTATATTATCATAACTCCCCATTAATAGTCATCTTTTTGGGTTTTATATTAACATACACAATATTCAGGCCTGGAATATACATTTCATGTTTGGTTGCAGTATTAATGTGGATATATATTGGACGGAGGGAGGAAAATGGAAACTGAAAGATTTGAAGCATTAATCGATGCAATTTTGGCTATTATCTTAACAATAATCGTATTGGAAATACCTATGGCCTCAAACGGCAGTTGGGAAGCTCTCTTTGAAGTGCGTCTAGACTTTATAATTTATGCTTTGAGTTTCTTGGTGGTATTTAATTTCTGGAATTACAATAATAACATATTCAGCATTGTAAATAAAGTCAATAATAAGGTTATTTGGTATATGGGATTATCCTTATTTATATTATCATTACTTCCTTACCTTACAATGTTCGTTGCTGAGAATTTTGATTCATTTATTGCTCATGCAGCATATGGACTTGATTTTATAGTCTGTGGAGTAATATCTGTTTTTATAGCCAATGAACTGAAAAATTCAGATAAAGCAAATATTGCCCTCCAAGTTGCATTAAAATCCAACAAACCACTTTACTATACATTGACAATAATGGTGATTGGTTTTATTATAGGTTATTTTGTTTATCCTCCAGCAATTACATTATTCTGTTTAATTTCAATACCTTCATTATGGTACTTTTCAAAACGCCAAATCACGTGAAAATCTCAGATATTTCTTCCAGTTTATTATTAAATTCATTGACTTCTTTTGACCTTATTTCACCACTTAAATCCTTTATATATTCCTTATACATATAAATTGCAAGCAAGACAACAACCATGATGCCACCAAACAACAAAATTAATTCAGCAGATGCCTGAGCATTATTATCCATTTTATCACCATTAATAAATATAATGGAGGATTAATATAAGTTTTTTGATATAAATACGTACAATATAACCGTTTTATGTTAATATTATACAAATAAAGTAAAATTTTTTGACTTTAAAAAAATCAAAATCCTCCAGTAAGCATTGAAGCACCGAAATTAGAGATTAGATAAAATATCCCATAAGATACTACGACTATCGGAACTGAGAACTTGATGCCTTTTTTGAAGCTACCGTGCATTATAACACTTATAATCAGTCCGACTAAAGCCGAATGAATTACCAGATAAAGCTGACCGGCAATAGGTGCAACAGCAACCAAATCAGTGACATGACCGAAGCTTTCCATGAATCCTGCATAAACACTTACCATGCCCAATGCAAAGGGTGTTGCTATAACTGCAGAAATCAATAAAAACATTACTGCCATCATGACTGAGGATTTTCTTTCCCTCTTGATTGCAAGAAGATCCCTCAAATCATTGGAAACATTCATTATTACATCAGCCATACTTGATCCACTTCGACGGCCATCAAGTATGATAATAAAAATCCGTTCAAGTTCTCTGGAATTTAATCTTTTACTCATTGCAATCCATGCCTCATCAAAATTCCTGCCCATCCGTATTTCCAGGATTGCTCTGCGCATTTCGTCATACAATGGTCCCTGGCCATATTTAGACATGTCTTCCATAGCATTTTCAAAGCTGAGACCAACTTTCAACATTGAAGAAAGCTGTCTTAAAAAATCCGGGGCCGATTGCTCGATTTTACTGGCATTTTGCTCCTGCTTTACTGAAACATAAGTAAAAATTGCCGGAAATATTACAAATGGTACAAATAATATTGATGACGGCAAATTTAATATGAATGAAACAATTACTAGAATAGTTTCAGTAACTAATAAAAAAATTACTATTCCAGCTAAAAATTCAGATGCATTGGTAAAAATTGATCCACTCAGTAAAAATTCCTGAAGTGATAACAGATACTTTTCAGGAATTCTATTTTCTATTATATCAGATAATATAATTACACTTTTAAATTTCATAGAGTTATTATTGATTTTAAACTATATAAAACCCAAGTTATGAGTTAAATCAAAATTATGAAGTGTTTAAAATATTTCCTTAAAATAAGTATTTCAATTTATTCAAAATA
>NZ_JAZTXC010000033.1:0-2421 GCF_045636185.1 Methanobrevibacter sp.
TTATTAAATATATAATATTTTATAATTTTTTTTTAGTATTTGAAAAACTGATTTCATTTTTTTAGAAAAAAAGATCTTGGATTTGAGAAAAATGATTTTGAAAAACCTTGATTAATAAACGAAAAATTAAAAATTGTTTAAAAAAAAAGAAAAAGAAAAAGAGAATAAATCTCTTAATCTATTTTGCAACATCTTCGAGAGCTGCTGCAATTTGTGCCATAATTTGTTCGGTTTTGAAGTGGTTTTGGTTCATAGCACCAGATGGACATGCACCTACACAGGTACCACATCCTTTACATAATGCAACGTTAATAGCTGCGTGTTTGTCTGCGCCTTCACCTTCAATACTTACAGCACCGAATGGACATAATTCTACACATACTTCACATGCACCACAAACGGTGGTATCAGTGTCAGCAGTAATAGGTTCGATTTCTACTTCACCTTTAGCCATTGGGATAGATGCTCTTGATGCTGCAGCAGATCCTTGTGCTACTGCGTCAGGAATATCTTTAGGTCCTTGTGCTACACCAGCAATGTAAACACCGTCAGTTAAAGTGTCAACAGGTCTGAGTTTTGGGTGAGCTTCCATGTAGAATCCGTCGGAAGTTCTGGATAAACCTAAGGTTTGTCTGAGTTCGTTAGATCCTTTTGGAGGTTCTAATCCTACAGATAATACAACTAAGTCGTAGGTGTATTCAGTTACTTTTCCGAGTAAGGTGTCTTCTGCTCTTACGGTTAAGGTTAAGTCATCGTTTTCGAGGATTTCTGCAGGACGTCCTCTGATGAATTCAATACCGTATTTTTCTTGGGAAGTTTTGTAGAACTCTTCGAATCCTTTACCGAATGAACGGATATCCATGTAGTAACAAGTTACTTCAGTGTCAGGTTCGTGGTCAATACATAATTGAGCGTTTTTCATGGAGTACATACAACATACTCTGGAACAGTAGGATTTACCGATTTGTTCATCTCTTGAACCGACACAGTGGATGAATGCAACACGTTTAGGTTCTTTACCGTCAGATGGTTTTTGTACGTGACCACCAGTAGGACCGGATGCGTTGATCATTCTTTCAATTTCCATTGCGGTAATTACGTTAGTGTATCTACCGTAACCGTATTCGTATTTTTCGGTTGGGTCGTATGGGTCGTAACCGGTTGCTGCAATGATGGTACCAACATGGAGTTCGATTTCTTCTGGTTCCATGTTACGGTCGATTGCTTCAGGACCACATACGGTTTCACAAAGACCACAGTCGATACAGTAGTTTTTGTCGATAGTTGCACAGAGAGGTACTGCTTGAGGGAATGGGATGTAAGCTGCTCTTACCATACCTACACCTTCGTCATAGTAGTTAGGTATTTCGATAGGACAGACTTCTTGACATTGTCCACATCCAGTACAGTCTTCTTCTTTAACGTATCTAGGTTTTTTCTCAACTTTTACAGTAAAGTTACCGATGTAACCGTCTACTTCTTTTACTTCTGCGTAAGTAATTAATTCAATGTTTTCGTGTTTGGAAGTGTCTACCATCTTAGGTGCGAGAATACACATGGAACAGTCTAAGGTAGGGAAGGTTTTGTCTAATTGACCCATTCTTCCACCGATAGTTGGGTTTCTTTCTACCATGTAGGTTTTGAATCCCATATCAGCTAAGTCTAATGCAGATTGAATACCTGCTACTCCACCACCAATAACGAGACATTTTTTGTCTACTGCTACTTTAGAAGCTTCAAGAGGTTCTAATAATCTTGCTTTTGCAACAGCCATACGAGTTAAGTCTTTTGCTTTTGCAGTTGCTTCTTCAGGTTGGGTCATGTGTACCCAAGAGTCTTGTTCTCTTAAGTTAGCAAATTCAAATAAGAACTTGTTTAATCCAGCTTCTTCTACACATCTTCTGAAGGTAGGTTCGTGAAGTCTAGGAGAACATGCTGCTACTACGATTCTGTTTAAGTTGTGTTCTTTGATGTCATCTTGGATAAGACTTTGACCAGGGTCAGAACACATGTATTTGTAATCTTTTGCAACTACTACGTTAGGTAAAGTTTCTGCGTAAGCTGCTACTTCAGGACAGTTTACGACTCCACCAACGTTTACACCACAGTGGCATACATATACTCCCACTCTAATTTCTTCGTTGTTAATTTCTTCTGCCATTAAATCACCTTGTACAAGTAAAATGATTAATCATTTGATCTAATTTTTTAAATATATTATATATATAAAATATTAGATAGTTTAATTTTTCTAAAAAGTGAGTATATAAAGGTTTCTATAAATAAGTAGGAGTAAAGTATATATATGAGAAAATTTTAAATTGATTTAAATTGGATAAATCAATAAATTAAATTGTTTTTCTATTAGTTTAATCAAAGAAGTTTAAATTATTAGTATTTTTTAAAATAAATGAAAATTTA
>NZ_JAZTXC010000034.1:0-10766 GCF_045636185.1 Methanobrevibacter sp.
CCCCAATCTCTTTCAATTGTATAGTCCATACGATTGTTATCAAATCGAATATTATTGAAATAACAAGTTCCTGCAAGGCATTCAACTGCAGTATTGAAGTTTTTAACAGTCAAATCATAAGCCGCAAAATAGGTATTACTATCGCCGCCCATTTCAACCCATTTTTTTTCATCATGGTCGTCCTTAGCATAACCGTCAATTGTTGAACCGTTACCCATTATAAGTATGGAATCAAAACCGGAGATATTTGGTCTCCATGTATCATCGGATTCAGCATTTATTTTATCTGTGAAAATAACTTTAAGATTATTAACAAATTTTCCAGCACCTTTATCTGCATCAAACCAGTAACCCCAGCCTTTAATCGAATGGATATCATTATAATCATAGACATCATGAACAAAACCGATGAGATTTTGTGTGAGGCTAACTTCATAGTTCCCATGAAGTACATAATCAAAAACCTGATTAAAATCAGTTATATTTGAAAAAGAAATTGATTTGAGATAATCAAAACCCAAGTGAGAAATTGTTTGGCTTATTGGATTAAGATGAAATGACTCAATCCAGTCTACAGTAAAGTCCATCATAGCTTTGGAATATTTGTCCATATAAATATAATCATATACATCTTCATATGCAGCAAAATTCAAAATGAATAAACCCGTTTCATTAAAATATTGGGCAAAACAATTTAAATCATTACTAATATTATTTAAACCACCGGCCACTATAGATTTATATATTAAAGGAATAATATCCAAATTATTACTCTTCTCTGCAGTTAGATTACCCCAGACAGGAATCTTATATGAATAGAAAAGATAATCTGCATCAATATTAAATAAGGAACCCTCAATAAACGGAAGGTTATTATTAAAAGTATTATTAACTAGTCTGATTTTTTCACATTTACGATCAGTATATATTGCTTCTTTGGTTAACTCTGAACAGGAATTAATAAAATTACATTGGATAACAGTATTATTCGCACCACCAAGATAGAGTGCACCACCTACTCCTCTAGCAGTGTTATTAATAAATTTACAATTCACAATTAAACCATTGTCGCCTGTCCATGTCATTGCACCACCATTTACAGCACGATTATTATAGAAATTACAGTCTTTTATAGTTCCGTTGATACCACTCCAGCATATTGGACTGTTAATCCTTTCAAAACGGTGCCCATCAATAGTTGGACCTGGTATACAACTTGGCACACTATTGGCGAAGGTTAAATTGCTGATTGTTACATTATTTGATAGGACTTTAAATATTGCAAAGTTTTGAGATCCTCCGGCATCAATAGTAAAACCGTTACCGTTAATAACAAGATTATCCTGGTTAATTACAATAATTCGGTTCTCCAAGACAAGTGTCTGATTAACACCGTCAAATATATAATTCCTTGTAAAATTATAAACATCACCAGAATGCAAATTCTCAATATCTCTTTTTAAATCATCATATGTACCGGGCACAGTACTATTAGTCTGTTTATTGTCCACAATATCTTTCTGAATAGAATTTTTGAAATTTACATCATTATTAACAAGTATTTTATCTACATTATTATTTTCTACTTCTTCAACATTAAAATTATCAATGTTTATTTCATGATTTTGTCCATCTGCAGTAATATTGCTACTGATTTGATTTGAATCGGCTGCAAAAGCACATGATGCACTTATTAAAAGGCATGCACTTATTATTACCAAAACCATTAATTTTTTTAGATTCACATTAACACCTCCTGAGTTTTTATTTCCGGGGAAAATTTATTGAGAAATAAAACCCTCAAAAGTCAAATCGACGATTTGTATCTTTTAGAAAGTATAATAAATACTATTCTAATAACAGTAGTGGAAACATATATTAAATGATACTATTAAAAGCATTTTCATCATTTATTTCATTAATTGAATAAGAACATAATAATGTTAAATATCATGAACATATTAATAAAAATAATGCTTTAACTTTATGGGGATTATATATATTTCATGAAATATGACTACTTTTTTCAAATATCTAAAAACTAATATATAAATATATTTGCAAGTTATTACTTGCTTACATGCCGTTTTTTAAAAAAATAACTATATAAATTAACACATTCAATATTTAAAAACTAAAAAATGGATTAAATGATTCATGAATACATTAAAACAATTAAAATTAAGATAGATATTTAGCAAATGTGGTAAATATAATTTTGGATTATATCTTTTTATCATCAGGTATGGGTATGAAATCCGCAGCACTTGCATCATTAATAGGATACATTGTAGCTCTTGTTATATGTTTATGGTATATTCGCGATCCAAAAAGAACATTCAGATTTGTACGAAAGGCCCTTGAAATTAAATCATTCTTTAAAACAACCCTAGACATGATTAAAGTAGGATTTCCTGTAGCAAGCATAAGTATTTTTGACATGATATTTGTTTATATACTAAATGGTTTCTTGGTTTCTACATTGGGAGATACAGGATTAACTACATATACATTATGTGTAGATGCTTTAATAATCGCAAGTATCATAGATGGAGGAATTGCAGATACACTTGCTTCAATTGTTCCAATATATTATGCCAAACATGATTATGTAAATCTTAATCACTTGATGAAACTTTCTCTCATGATTTCAGCAGTTGCTGCAATAATACTTGCTGCATGGTTCTGGTTCTGGCCACAAGGATTTTTAGCTCTTTATAACTTCAATGAAGTGGACATTGCAGACTTTGCTATAAATGCACTCAGATTATACTCAATATTTTTCCTAGTATCCATACTGCCGAACATGCTGATATACTATTATGAAGCTATTGAAAGGTCTCTATTTTCATCAATCCTTTCAGTTATTTATACATTAATAGCACCTTTAACTTCAATATTTGCATTATATTACCTAATTGGGTCTGACGGAATATGGATAGGTTTCAGCGTGGGAACAATCATTACACTGATTATAATTGTCATTGGCGTTAAAATAATACAAATGAGGGAACCGCAATACAGAGGTTTGTTCTTCATTGAAAAAGATTTGGTGCATAAAACCAAAAACTTCGTTTTGACAGGCAATGATTTAAATACTAGAAAAGAATGTATGGAACTTTTGAAAGATTTAAATGCTGACGATGAATTCTGTGGCAATCTCAATAAGATTTTTGATGTGATTATTGATACAAATCCTCAAGGCACATATGTTGAGGTTTTAGTAATAGATTATGACGACAACATCCATGTTGACATAAAATACGATGGGGAAAAAGAAAATCTTGAACACATAAAACACAACTTCCCGGAAGGCCTTCTAAAATATGCGGAGGTTTTAGGATTTAATACAATCGAATACACTATGGACAAAAGTTAAATATTAATTATTTAACTTTATTTTTTTTATATGCTCCAGGGTAACATATATTATTTGGGAGAGAAAAGTATATTATATTTTGTATAGTATACTGGCAAAAATTTTTCATAATATTTAATTTAAACAAAAAAATAGAACATGTTGGGGGAATCTTTTTTGAATAATAAATTTTTATTATTTTTAATATTCATAATTATATTGTCTATTTCTGCTGTAAATGCTCAGAACAGTACGGATATTCAGGAAAATCAACAGACATTAGGTAATTATTATGCTGGCGAAACTGGTAGTTTCACTGAGTTAAATGAAGAAATTACAACTCATGGAAATTTCACATTAACAAAGAACTATGCCTATAATTCCAATGATTCTGACTACAAGGATGGAATCAAGATTACTCAGGATAATATTGTAATTGATGGAAACGGATATATGATTGATGGGGTGGGTCAGGCCAGAATTTTTGATATTGCATCCAATAATGTCACTTTAAAAAACATTATATTTGTAAACGGATTTTCAAGTGCAAACGGCGGAGCAATATATGTTGAAAATGATTTTTCAAATTGTAAAATCGAATCCACATTCATTAATAACAGTGCAAATGCCGGTGGTGCGATATATTTCAATAAGACTGTTTCTAATGTGTCAGTAATGGGATATTTTGAAGAAAATACTGCTGAGAGAACCGGCGGGGCAATAGCTGTTGGAGGAAAATCTACTGACAATACCTTTGTTTGTGATTTTTACAATAATCGCGCAAAAACGGCCAGTGGAGGAGCAATATTTTTCCGTAATTTGGTTGAAAACAATCAATTTGAAAGTATTTTCAGATACAATAGTGCAGGTTATGGTGCAGGAATCTTTTTTTACAATAAAGCAAATAATAATAAATTCAATAGCAATTTCAGTTTTAATGTAGCTTTATCCTGTGGCGGTGCGATGTTTTTCTACAATACTGCGGATAAAAATAACTTCTCAGGATATTATGTTAATAACTCTGCTTTAGGCAAAATTGATTCTGAAAATGGGAACGGCGGTGCAATAACATTCAAGAACACATCATCTAATTCCATATTCACATGTGATTTTGTCAACAATACTGCAGCCTTATTCGGTGGTGGAGTAAACTACAGGGAAACGCCACATAACATTACATTTAACAGTAATTTCATTAACAATAAAGCAGAATTCGGTGGAGGAGTCAATTTCTTTGAAACTTTTGACAATGTAATTTTTAATGGGAAATTCATAGGTAATTCTGCGGATTATGGTGGGGCTATAGCCACTACAAATGGAGTTATTGAAAATACTTCTTTTTTCAATAATTTTGCTTCCACAGATGGAGGCGCAATCTATTTTGATGGTGATGGAGAAGTAAACAATTGTGAATTCTACAATAATTCATTCGTCGGCGGCTATGGAGATGGTGGTGCAATCTATTTCCATGCTGACGGAACTGTATATAATTGTAACTTCACAAACAACATTGCTGTTTATTATGGCGGTGCGGTTTACTTCTGGAAAAACGGAAAAATTTCAAATTCAAATTTCGACAATAGCAGTGCGCGAGATGGTGGAGCAGTATATGTTCACGGCAATGCAGATGTAGATACCTGTAATTTCACAAATAACGATGCCCGGACCGGTGGTGCAATTGAATTTTGGGGAAACGGAACAGTTGCAAACTCTAACTTCAACAAAAATGTTGCAAGCTTTAGCGGAGGAGCAATTTATTCCAGTAACGATTTAAAAATATCAGATTCTATTTTCAGCAGTAATTCCGCATTGATGAATGCGGGCGGCGCCGTTTTTATTTACAGTAAAGGGGAAATAATTCACTGTGATTTTACTGATAACTCCGCTAGCATTGGTGGAGCTATTGATTTGAGAGGGGATGGCGCAACAATTTTTGAATCAGCATTCTCCAATAACTTCGCTACAGATGAGGGTGGTGGAATTTTTCTGGAAGGATCCAATGCAAATTTCAATAATGTAAATTTCATAGGAAATATTGCAGTTAAAGGTTCAGCCATTTATAAAACCAGTGATGCAATAAATTTCATTATTTCCAATGTTATTTTTGAAAGCAACAGAGCTAATACTTCAGATATTAGGATAGAAGTTGAAGGCAATGAAAGTCATGCTCTTAATAATAATGTTACGGTTCATGTTTATCTGTTGGGCGGTGATAACATTGCGAATGCCATCTGGAATAATGGCGGAACAGACACCATTAAACTGGAAAATGTATTCTGTGTGTTTTCTCAGGATGGCGATGGTCGTATAAATTCATTTAAATTTAATGATAATATTTTACAAAATCCGACTGAGGGTTTTGTAGACAGTTCTAGGTTGTGGCAAAGTCCACAGGAAAATGCACAGCTTTTAGATGTGCTGATAACTAATGAAGATGGTAGTGTTGTTTTATATAATCTCACTGATGGTACTGTTTATAAAAACAATACTAAAAATCCGAACCTTTTAATGATGTCAAGCGATTCGGATATTAAGGTAACTGATGTTTACGGAGCAATAAATGTAGAATTGGAAAACCTCCCGGCAGGCAAATATAATATTAAGTCCAGACACACTGGTGATGAATATTATACAGAAAGGGCAAATGAAGGCACTTTTGTTATTCATAATGTTATTTTAAACGTATCCATAACATCCGATGCTGAGGTAACATATACTAACAAATTTGTTAGATTCACTGTTACAGTGATGAATGATGATTTGGGCAATGCCACTGAGGTAATTGTCGCAAATTCCTTGCCAGATACCTTAATCTACTCAAATTGGGGAATCATCAACAGTAATGGTGCCAACATTACTCCCAAAGCAATTAATAATGGTGTTGAATTAAACATATCCAATATAACTGCAGGCAATTTTGTAAAGATATGGATTGAAGCACTCACCAATGGAGTAGGTGACTTTACTAATGAAGTGACAGCACACTGCAAGGAAAACGGCACTAAAATTAACAGTTCTGCTACAGTCACTGTAATTCCTGAAGATGTGCCTCCGAAGAATCCTGAAAATGATACTCCAATCAATCCGGACGATATTGATAAAAAATATGCCGACATTAAGAAAAAAGGTGTAGATATTGAGAAAAATAGTGAATCTACCGGTAATCCTATTTTGGCACTATTAATGGCTTTATCAGTTATGGGAATAATCATCAGAAGAAGAAAATAAAATATAATCTTAATGAGTTTTTTTTTAAAACTCATTCTTTTTTATTTATTTTTAAAATTTTCTAATAAATTTTCCACTTCTTTTTTATGATCAAATAATACGCATCCTCCCTCATGTTCATCTATAAGGATATTTCCATCTCTGAGGTTCTTAAATAATTTTGAATTCAACGCTTCAAGTAAGGATGTGTCCTTGACATTGATGTCGGAGTATGGAGAAGCTGGACAAGGTTCTGCACCGCCATGTGAATTGATGTGGAAAAATCCTCTTCCGGCAGCCAGACAACCTCCGGAGGTCTTTTCATCTCCTGGAAATGACAGGAACAGCATGTCATCATATTCTTTTCGCAAGCGTTCAAGATTATCCAATAATAACTCTCTTTCATTGTCACTTGGAGCTTTTTCATAAGTTTCTTCGTTAACCGGGACATATTCAATGAAAAATACAACTTTGCATCCTAAATCATATAATGTGTCAATAAATTCCTTTGAAATTAATGATGTTAAGTTTCCTTTTGTAAATGTTAGTGAAGCGCCAAAAATTATATTGTTTTTCCTCATTAGATTCATTGAATCAACCAGCTGGCTATAAACACCTTCTCCTCTTCTGGAATCTGTGATTTTTTCATCTCCTTCAATGGAAATGATTGGTATGATGTTCCTGTTTTTGTTGAATAGTTTTAAATAATCATCATTTAACATGGTTCCATTTGTAAATATTGGAAATAGAATTTCTGGAAAATTAGTGGCTTTTTTTATAACGTCTTCTCTAAGAAGAGGCTCTCCGCCTGCAAGAACAATGAAACTTATTCCAAGATTTTTTGCTTGGCTGAAAATTTCTTCCCATTCCTCAGCCGAAAGCTGATTTGAGGGATCATCATCACTGCATGAGTTATTGGCTCTAGAGTAGCAACCGGTGCAATGAAGGTTGCAACTACTTGTAATGCTTGAAATTAGGAAGACCGGAATATTTTGACCATTTTTATCATATTCTTGTCTGATTTCAGTAGCTTTTTTTGCATATTTGGAAAATTTGTGTAAGAATAAAATTTCTTTAGGATTTTTTATGGATGCCTTGATAGCGTCTTTTATGATGTATTCCACTCCTTCAGCGAGATATTCTTGAATATTAAATTTGTCATTCATTCATTTCACCTTCACGCTTTCAAATAAAAATTTTGCATGCTGTTCTGTTTCATCAAATAATTTCTCCAATGCCTCTTCAGGGATGTCATCGTATTTTGCACATATGTCCAGGAGCAAATAGATTGGAAAACTGTAATACTGCTTTGCCAGTAGTTCTGGGTTGTAATCTTTGCGTATAATTCCTTTTTCTTTTAAAATTGTGAATAATCCATTCCAAAATTCCAATGGCTTGACCAATATCTCATTTTGGAAGAACAATCTAATTGTTTCATTGTGATGCATTTGTATGAGAATCAACTTCCAGATTTTAAGGTTTGTTTCCTGAAAAAGCATGTTTTTCATTGCTTCGGATCCAGCATGATAAAACGCTTCTGGATTTTCCAATAAGGGATTATTGTCGGTTAATTCTATGTTTTCATCATCTAGTTCAAAACTGCTTGTAAACTGATTAAATATATCCATCAGTATGGCTTCTTTTGAGGAATAATGGCTGTAAATTGAACTTTTTTTGATTCCTACCTCTTCAGCGATTTCTCTTAGTGAAACTGAATCATAACCTTTTTTTGAAAATAATTCTAGGGATACATTAAATATTTTTTCTTTGGTATTCATCATTACCTACCTACCGTTCGTTAGGTAAATTATAAACTTAAAGATATATAAAGTTTTCTAGTTTAGAAAAGAGTAAAAAATTTTCATGCTAAAAGTACTAAATATGTTGTATCTGTACAGGCAAAATTCATTTTTAATACTTTTTTTGATTAAATAAGATTTATGGTCTATTTTTATTAATTTAGCTTTTTTTAATATTAATTAACAATATTTTTTGCTATTGTGACTAGATTCAGCACAGATATGATGAGTGTGTATTTTTTTTAAAAAGGTATGCAAGTAAGTACTTTGTTGCGAAAATATTTATATAATTCAATTTTTAGATAGTGATGTAAAAAGTAATTTACATTGATGAAAACTATCAACTGTGTTTTTGAGAATATCTTCCAATATATTTTGCCATTGATGAAATAACTCTGGTGGTATTTAATGTTGAATCTAAAAAAATTAATGGTTTTGGTAATAATAAGTGCATGCCTTTTAATAAGTGCATCATGTGCTTTTGCAGCCGATTCAAATCAAATTAGAGGCAATGTTACTGCAGATGGACAAAATCATAAAATAAACATTGATAATCTTAATGTTATGGAAGTAGATAAAAATGCTAATAGCCAGATAAATTTGAAAGACTCTATTCAAAATAATATAATGGACAATGGACCAGCAAATGGTGGTGTGCCCGGTTCATATGATGATTTGAAGGAGGATATTGAGAATTTGCATTCCGGTGATGTTTATAATTTTACAAGGGATTATATATTTGATGGTAATGGTCAGACATTAATATTGCAGGATCGTATTATTGCAATTAATCAGGATAATATTATTATTAACGGTAATGGTTTTGCAATTGATGCTGGTGGTTCTCAGAACTTTGCAATATTTAAAATATCTGGAAATAATGTAACAATCAGCAATTTAACCTTTGCCAATAGTGTGCCAAGTTGTATACCCGGTCCAACTATTGATGGGCACCGTTTTGAAAGGATTAACAGTCCAATATGCTGGAGCGGTATCAACGGAACCATAAAAGACTGTAATTTCTACAACAACTGTGCCGTTAATGGTGGTGCAATGACCTGGACCGGAAACAATGGAACAATTGAGAATTGCAGGTTTATCAATAACACGGCAAGAGGAGTTGGCGGTGCACTATATATTGGTGGTGTGAACAATACCGTTTCATGGTGTATTTTTGTTAATTCAACTTCACAGCTAACCGGTGAAGCAATATATGCCGATCGCAACCGTGAAAAAATCAGGTTTGTCAATGATACTTTTAATAATAAACTTCCCCTCATTGACGGTGCCGTATTTAATATTGATGCTGATTATCTTTTCTATTCATATAAAATTCCTGTGTGGGGTAATATATCAACAGAAAAAGGTTATAAATTGGATATTATTCCTTTAATATATAAATCCATCATAATCGGTGGTGTAAACAATATTGGTGATGATTTTAATTATTTTGCTCAATATTTTAATGAAAGTGGTGATTTCATTTTGAATTTTGCTGCATATGGGGAAATATCTGATTATGTTTATTTGGACGAATATGCCAAAGATATGTTGAACTTTAAAATAGATTGGATTGAATCATTCCATATTGATATGCCTTCCCTGCCTGTTTTTCACTTTGGTTTTGATTATCTTAAATCAATGTCTTTTTCCAATATAACGGATTTCAATCAGGTTTTTGATTGTGTACTTCATGAAAACTATGAATTTAGTCTTACACAAAATCTCATTGGTTTTGTTCATGACACCTTTGATTATTCTGAAATTTCTTCGGTTAAAGGCTGGGATCAATGGTTTGACACAGATGAAGGCGTTGACAAATTTATTAATAATTTTAAAGTTATTTTTACAGATAAGATAAATGCTGAATCTGAACTTTCTTGGACACCAAATATATCAGGTTTTGATTCTATTCTTATAACGGGTAACGGTTCAACAATTGATGGTCTTGCCAAAGATGAAGATGACGAGCAAACATGGATTGACATGGCCGGTAATCCCAATACTATATTTATGGCTTATGATTTGACTGTTAAAAACTTCAATTCCGCCGTTAAATGTTTTGCAGGTAACTGCTATTTCAACAATGTTCGATTCGATAACAATCGTATGGACTATATAATTGAAAGAGATTGGGGTGCAGCAATTATAAACACTGGTAATGTGATGTGTGATAATTGTAGTTTCACAAATAATTACGCCAAAAACGGTGGTGCAATCTTTAATCAGGGGTTCCTGTCACTTAACAACTGCACATTCAAGGGAAATAAGGCATATGGAAAAGGCGATAATGTCTGTGTCGGTGACGGAGGACTGATACAGTTTAACGGTATGAACCTCACAGGCGATTTCGGCCCTGTTTACTTTACAGAGAGCATATCTGTAACGGATATGACTTTGAT
>NZ_JAZTXC010000035.1:0-2943 GCF_045636185.1 Methanobrevibacter sp.
TCAGTAAGTATCACTTCATCAATAGTATAAACTTTCAATGATGCTGTTACATTGTCGCTTTCTAAATCATAAAATCCTTCACCAAAATCAGCAAATGAAGTATTGGTTTTAAAGTGTTGTCTTGAGTTTTCTAGTATAGGAACATATTTTTTTGTCATCACTACTGTAAAGTTATCATTTTTTTCAATAGCAATGTTTTTGTCTAATTTAATGGTATGATAGCCTTTAAATGGAGCGGTTCCATTTTGTGATAATTTTAATTCATCATTCACATAAATTTTAAAGTTATATTTTGTGCCATTTTCAAAGAAGTAAGTTCCAACTGCAGCTATTAAATCATCATCTAGGGAGGTATAGGTATTTTTATAAGAAACATTACCTCCTAGCTTTGATTCATAATATTTTATGGTTCCACCTAAATCGGTTTGATAATTTTTAGTATATGGTTCATTATTTTCAAAAATGTATCCGCTTGATTGAAGTGCAGTTGCAAAGCCTGTATCATAATATGATATGTAATTATATCCCTGATCTCCGTATTCGGTTCCATAACTGTTCTTTATAATCCATGCACCATCGCCCGGCGGAGTTACCAGGAAATTTTCAGAGGAATATGTATCATCCCATCCTACAAGGAAAACCACATGGCTTGGGCTTCCAGTTTTGAAGAAGTAATATGCAGAAGTATTTTTATTATAATATGGTTCTTTTAATTCAGAATGCATTGCTACACTTAAACCGCAGTATTTTAATACGGCTTCTTTCATTGCTTTGTTGTCAGTTAAATTTTCACGAGGGTCAATGATTACCACATCCTGTATGTGAACATTTTCAGGGCTGCTGATAAATTGGGATATTTTTCCAACATCATCAAATTCATCATCAAATTCATTAAGCATTCCAAGCCAATTTATAGCATAAACAATTGATTCTGTATATCCTCCTTCTCGTAAATACTTGTTTCCAATTTTGGAGTATTTTATCATACTATTTTGAATATTATTTTCTGAAAAATCATATTCAATTCCGGTATATTTAATCAATGCAGATTCCATTGCTGCAGCAGCACCGAATGCCCAGCATGCACTCATTGTATTTTGATTCTTAACTGAACTTACCCAACCCCAGTCACGTAAGTCAAATTTCTGAGGCAGTTTTGAAAAAATGATTGTATCGTTTAAAAGTTCTAATTGTTTTACTTTTTCAGTAACTATGCTTTCATAGTTTGTATCATTTAAACAGTTGGTGTTGTTTATATAAGTGTTATTTAAAAAATAATTTTCAAGGAAAACACCGTGAATAGCTTCACCATTGTTTTTAAATAGTGATTCAGTAATATTCAAATCACTGTCATAACTGTACACTCCATGTTTGTCATTGTTTATAAAATGGCTGTTGGAAGTGATTAAAATAGATGCATCGGCATATATTCCGCCACCATGATTAAATTCTTCTTCATCAGATGTTAATTTATTGTTTTCGATAAGTGTATTTCTAATTATGTATTCACCATTAGATAAATAAATTGCTCCACCGTCATAAATTGCACGGTTATCCTTAAAAGTACTTTGAAGTATAATTCCATTTCCACCTAAAATAATTAAAGCTCCACCAAATTCAGATGAACAATTTAAAAATTCACTATTTCTGATTATACTCGTTCCAGTATTGTTATATAAATATCCTGCAGTATCAAGAAATACTGCACCTGCATTTTTGGTTGAAGTCACGTTTATAAAACTACAATTTTCTATAAGTACTTCATCCAATTCTTTTATTACAATAGCACCAGCACTCATTGTTGCATTTAAGTTTATAAATTTGGAATTGGTAATATATGTTTTTCTATCATTATAGATTGCAGTTGCAGATTTTGATGTTGAATCGGCAAATATTGAATTGTCTATGTTTATTGTAGAAAGATAACCATATACCATAGCTGTTTGAAGTATATTTGTACTTTTAAAATAAGATTCTTCTATACTAATAATTCCTTCTTCACTGTAGATTGCGTTACCTTCTGAAGCAGTATTTTCAATAAATTTAGAGTTATTGATAGTGGCTGTGTTAAATACTGTTAATCCGCCTCCTCTGGAACTGGCATAATCATTTTTAAAAGTAATATTATTTAAAGTTATATTCTTACCTAAAGAAAGTATTCCTCCACCAAAATCAGCCATTCCATTTATTATAACGAGATCGTTCACGGTTACATTTTCACCATAAATTCTAAAAAGTCTTGATTGATTTTGCCCATCAATCGTATGTCCATTACCATTAATTACAAAGTTTGTTTTATTGACATAAACTCCGAGAGTATAATTTCCATCATCTGTTGGACTATATGCATAGTCCTGTGTTATTTCAAAGCCATTATCACTTTTATAAATTTGTGTTTCTAATGCTGTAAGGTTTCCTTCAGCAGAAACTGCACTAATTGATATTAATAAGACAAAAAATAATAGAAATATTTTATATTTATTCAAAATTTTTTCCCCCATATTTATAATTTCATGTTAATTTTCAATTCTCGCGAACTGAGTAGTGTTCTGATTAAAGATCAAAAATCATAAAAGTTATGCTATTATATAAAAATAAGATAAAAGTATGATTATTTTGAACTTAAATTATGTTTTATTTAAAGAAATATTTAAAATTGTTCATTCTAAAATAAAATATGTATTCATATTTTTGATGAATATATGTTAAAAAATTAAAAATTAGAGGAATTATTCATTCCTCTTTTGCAGCGATAGTTATTTTGTTTGAAATCATGGCTGAACCGTATTGGCTTGTTATAATATACTCTCCTGGCATTAAATTAATGTTTAATCTTGCTATTCCATTTTCATCGGTTGGACGATTATAGAACACTCCATTAATATTGAATGTTATGTTAACGCCAGATACAGGATTTCCTTGACCGTTTACAATAGTTGCACT
>NZ_JAZTXC010000036.1:0-10870 GCF_045636185.1 Methanobrevibacter sp.
CTATTTCATCAGCTACATTACGATACATTGGGAATAAATCTGTTGTTAAACAAATAAATGGTTTATTTTTCGTTGAATCTAATATAAATTTCTTGGTATTTTTTGGTATTCTGCGACGTACTATTCGTTCTGAGACTGGAACATTAAGTATGGCATCAAATAAAGTCAATCTGTAATGTCTAACTCCATTAAGTCTTAAAAATTGTTCATCATATAAGTAATAGCCAGAATATTCGAATTCTTCATTGTTGATTGTTTCTTCATGATTTTTGTTGGACCAATTCTTGATTGTTTGGTGAGATATTTGGATTCCAAGGAATACTTCAAAGTATTTGCTTATTTTACGAAAGTGATTGATATCCAATTTTCATTATTCCCGGAATTTTATCAATAATTTCCTGTAAAAATTGTTTATGTTCTCCAATTAATGGATTATTTTTTATTCCGAATTTTTTTCCACATTTTTTGCATTGATACTGCTGTTCTTTAAATTCTGTGGTTTTTCCATTGATATTTTGTTTATTTTTTGTTATCGTACCTTTTTTAATTATTTTATGGGAACCACAATTAGGACAAATTGGAATATCATATTTAAAAGTGTTATTTTCATCTAAAAATAGTTTTTGATTAGTATTTTCAAAATTTGGTACTTTATTTAACCTTTCTGAAATTATTTTTTCTTGATCAATATTTTCGTCAGAAAAATCAAAAAGTTTAAGTTGTATGAAGTCTATATTAGTATTGAGGGCATTTAAAATTTGTTTGGTCATAAATTATTATTTGTCCTCACTTATTTAAGTAATTTACTATTTTTTAATCATTTAAATTAGAATCAAAGAAAAATTAGAGAGTATTTTCATCGAAGTGAAATTTCAACTGTAAAAAATAAAATTTGAAAGAAGCCTATAAAATTTTACAGACTCAAAAAAAGTAAATAATAATATTTATGGAATTTTTAATTAAAATAAAAAAAAGATCTTTAAAGAATAATTCTTTAAAGATTTCATCCAGCTAAACTTTCAAATCCTTTTGTAGCTAATAACCTTGTAAATGAACCTTCTGGGGTCATTATAATGTTACCTTTTGAATATTGGTCTAGTGCAGTTTGAACCATGGTATGTTTTTTAGCAGGGTCTTTTGCAGCTTCTGCAAGAGCTTTAACTAATACCATTACAGCATCTCCTCTAGACATATTTCCTTGAACATTTTCGTTACCTGGATATCCATTATATGCATCATTTTCACGAACAATATCTTCTGCAGAAAGGTTTTTAACTTCTCCATTTATTGTAAGTGGCCTAATGGAATTAATAATTGCATCAATTCCGTCTGTATAAACAAGAACAACTGCATCAGCATGCATTCCAGTTCTAGCTTCTACAATTTCACTTGCATATTGCATACCTGGTTTTACACCATACCACATGGAGTCGTGAAGAAGCAGTCCTCCTCCAACACCCGTTTCTGCGGGTTCTGGCTGTGAAGGGTGTGTCATTCCTCCAGGATATACAGGTGTATAGTTTTCTAAAGCACCATTATGTAAGTGAACCATGAATGCCATATCCACTGCACCGTTTTGCTGTTCTCCTTTATCTGAAGCTAAAACAAGGATATTCTTATCTTCTTGGACTAAATCAGGACCACTTAAGAATACTCCAGCGATTATAGTTAATAATCCAATAAGAATAACAATAAGGATAGCAATAATCAGTTTTTTGGTTCTATTCATTCAATCACATCTTTTTATCAAATAGTAAATGTATAGTAGTTTAAAGTTTTTTTACTAAACTTATATATTTGATTATTTGGTATATAAACATTTTTTTTATAGGCATATTTTTTTTAATTTTTGCATATCTCTGAAAAAATTAATTTTTCTATATCGTTTAACAAACTTAATTAATAACAATGTATATAATTAATTTTAAATATGTAAAAGTGGTTTTTATGCATCCTCATGAATTGGAATTCAAAATCAGAAACTTGTCTATGGTAAGTAGTTATAGGGCTGCCGAGAGAATATTGATTGAACTTAAAAATTATTCTGGTCCCATAAGTGAAGATCAAATTTCAAGATTTTGCTTTGCGGTAACTACTAATGAACAAGTTTACAAATGTTATAACTGTAAAGGCCACTTAAAAATTATCATAAATAAATATAAGGATGTTATTGATGATTCTCAATATGATGAGATTTTAGAAATAATTAATTGATGTGGGTGGAATAATGATTATTAATGTAGGGGCAGAGTTTGGTGTTCATTTGGAATCTGGTGATGTTGCAACTGAATTGGTTGATATTTTAAATAAAATACCTGAAAAAGAATTTATTTTAGATTTTAAAGAAGTTATTTTTATCACAATGAACTTTGCTCAGGCTTATTATATGGCAAAGTCTGAGTCATCTAAAAAAATTTCCGAAATCAACTTTTCAGACAGCATTAAGGTAACAATGGGTGCAGCGGATGAGGCTGTTAATCCTTAATTTTCTATTTTTTGAAAATAATTTCATTTTAAAAGAACAACACGGCTGACTTCAGATTCGTTTACAATTTCCCTTCCGCATTCATCACCAATCTGTTTTGCAAAGTCTTTCACTTCATCAAATGTTGGCATATTCTCTAAAGTTAACCTTTCACGTGAAGAACCAACACACATATATGCCTTAACTTCAACAAAATCAGGATTTGCTTTTTCAATAAGTTTTGCATATTTTTCCGGATTAATCATATTTCTTCCTTTAACGCAGGTATTTCTTATACATGTGCGGGAGTTAAAACTAGAAAGTGTTTCAAGAGATTCATTTAAATTGCTCCAAGCCTCATTTATTTTGGGTCTGCACACATCATTGAATATTTCTTTTGTAGGTGCATCCAAGGAAAGGTATAGTTGGTAAGGATCATTTTCCAGATTTCTTAATCTTTCAACGCATTGTCCATTGCTTACTACAAAAGTTGTAAATCCTTTTCTGTTAAATTCACCAATCAATTCATCTATTTTTGGATAAAGTGTCGGTTCGCCAGCTAGTGAAATGGCCGCATTGGTTGGGCTTTTCAATTCTTCCAATTTCTTTTTATTTGCTTTGTCATTTCCATAATAGCCACATAATAAATTATATTGGGCCTTGATAGCTCCATCAATTATTGTTTTGGGATCATCATACTCATCATCTTCCCATTTGGTTTGGGTATATGTCAAATCTCTCCAGCAGAATTCACATTCCTGTTGACAATTTGGAACTGCAGGAGACATCTGAAGGCATCTGTGGGATTGAATACCATAGAATTTCTCTTTATAGCATACTCCTTTATCTATAATACTTTGACGAGTCCAATGACAGGTTTTAACTGCAGCATGACCGTGAGTACCTACAAATCTATATCCGCTTTTTTCTAATTTTTCAATTTGGCTTTTATTAAATGACATAAAATCATTTCTATTTTTAGTTTTGTTAGTATTAGTATTTTATGAACCTGATTATATTTACAAAATTTAATCAATATTTCTTTAAAACTTGTCTGGCAGCTATTCAAAATGATTGTTTTTCTTATCAAAGAAGGGATTTTCTAATCATAAGTCTTTTTAATAATGTTATCTAAATATATATATTAATAATAATTTTAGTATATGGCGATAATATGAATACACCAATAGTGATATTAAATTATAAAACTTATTTGGAATCAAGCGGTATGAATGCTTTAAATCTTGCAAAAGATTTGGAGAGTGCTGCTGCGGAATCTGGTATTACAATGGTTGCTGTTCCTCAAGCTGCAGATGTTTATAGGATTAGTGAAGAAACATCACTTCCTATCTTTGCTCAACATATTGACCCAATTTCTCCGGGAGGTCATACCGGAGGTAATTTAATTGAAGCATTAGTTGAGGCAGGAATTTCTGGTTCTTTAATTAACCACTCTGAAAAGAGAATGCAACTTGCAGATATAGATGAAGTTATTCAATTATGCAAACAGCATGATATTGAATCCTGCGTTTGTACAAATAATATTGCAACAAGTAAAGCTGTAGCTAGTTTAAATCCCGATGCTGTTGCTGTCGAACCTCCTGAACTTATAGGTACTGGAATACCTGTATCACAAGCTCAACCGGAAGTTGTTGAAGACAGTGTTAAGGGTGTAAAAGCAATTAATAAAGATGTAAAAGTTTTATGTGGTGCCGGAATCACTAATGGTGATGATATGAAAGCAGCTATGGATTTAGGTGCAGATGGCGTATTGCTTGCTTCTGGAATTATAAAAGCTGAAAGTCCAAAAGATGCTTTATTGGATCTTGTAAGTAAATTATAAATGAGTGGAAATATGTCCGGTAATTTTAATACTATAGATGATTTTAATATTGAAGATAAAACAGTACTTGTACGTATTGATGTAAATTCTCCAGTTGATCCTGGCTCAGGAATTATTTTGGATGATACAAGACTAAAATTACATTCACAAACAATCAGAGAATTGGCTAAAAAAGGTGCTCGTGTGGTAATTCTTGCTCATCAAAGCCGTCCGGGTAAAAATGACTTTACTACATTGGCACAACATGCGGATGCATTATCAGACATTTTAAATTTAAGAGTTAAATATGTTGATTCTATTTTTTCATCTTCAGCTAAAAAAGCTATTCGTGACTTAAAATCTCATGAAATTCTTTTGCTTGAAAATGTAAGGTTTTTTTCAGAAGAATCACTTTCTAGAAGTCCTGAAGAACAGTCTAAAACTATTTTGGTAGAAGAATTATCTCCATTGATTGATTATTTTGTTAATGATGCATTTGCTGCGGCACACCGTTCACAAGCATCATTGGTTGGTTTTACAGTTAATACTCCGTCAGCTGCGGGTCGTGTTATGGAAAAAGAATTGACTGTTATTCAAGAGGCTTTAGATAACGTTCAGCATCCATGTGTATTCCTGCTTGGTGGAATGAAACCTGATGATTCTATTGAAGTTATGGATAATGTACTGAGCAATGGGACTGCAGATTCCATATTGACTACAGGTATTGTTGCAAATATCGTTATGTGGGCTGCAGGTGTTGATATTGGTCAAGTAAATAGGGATTTCATTGCAAGTCGAGGATATGAGGATATGGTTGCTAAATCAAAGGATTTGATTGATAGGTTTGGTGATAAGGTAAAATATCCTCTTGATATTGCTATAGATAGGAATGGGGAAAGACTTGATATTGATTTTGAGGAAATTCCAAATGAATCAATTTTTGATATTGGTGTTAAAACAATTAATTATTATGCTAACGAAATAAGAAATGCAAAAACGATTTTTGCAAATGGTCCTGCAGGTGTATTTGAAGATCCTAAATTTGCAATGGGTACGGAAGATTTAATCAATGCAATTGCCAATTCAGAAGGATTTTCATTGATTGGCGGAGGCCACATTGCTGCTGCTACTGCCGGGCTTGGTTGTGAAGACCAAATGAGCCATGTAAGTAGTGGTGGTGGAGCTTGTATTAGTATGTTGGCTGGTAAAAAGCTAGCTGCTGTAGAAGCTTTAAAAAAAAGTAAAGATTAGCTATTAAAAATATTTAATAGCTCTTCGGATGCTTTTTTAGGATTATCTGCACTCATTATTGCACTTACTACAGATAGTCCTTTTATTCCAGTATCTTTTAATTCGCTGGCATTTTCTTTTGTTATTCCTCCTATCGCTACAACAGGAATATTGGTGGATTCAACAATATCAATTAACTCTTTTTTTGTAACGTTTTCGGCATCATCTTTAGTTGCTGTTGGAAATACTGCTCCTGTTCCAATATAATCTGCACCATCATTTTCAGCTTTTTTTGCTTCTTCAATTGTTGCTGCAGATACTCCGAGTATTTTATCTTCACCGATTAATTCTCGAGTAATATCGCATGGCATATCGCTTTGGCCAACATGCACGCCGTCAGCATCAATAGCCAATGCCACATCAACTCTATCATTGATTATTAGTGGAATGTTATATTTGGCTGTGATTTCTTTAACTTTTAAGGCTAAATTATAAAAATCCAAAGTATCTGCAGTTTTTTCTCTAACTTGAACTACAGTAACTCCACCAAGAATGGCATCTTCTATTGTTTTTAAGAATTTCTCCTCGTTTTCGCTGTTGTCAGTTACTAGATAAAGGGATAAATCAATTTTATTCATAATATCTCAATTTTTGATTTGTTCATTAATTCCTCTGCATCTGTATTGTAAAGTGCATCGATTAAGAATGTTCTAAATGATCCGGTTCCTAAGTTGTTTTCATCAACTTTCGCTCTTGCTTTTTCACCGGCTTTATTCATTGCTAAAATTGCAAGTAATGATCCTTCAAATGGATTTGTAGCTCCAACGCATGCACCAACAATTGCAGATAACATACATCCACTGCCGGTTATTGATGGCATCATTTCATCTCCACCATAAACGGCAATAGTTGTTTTTCCATCACTTAATATATCAATAGGCCCACTTGCCAAGATTACTGTATTTAATTTCTCGGCGGTTTTCCTGATTAGTTCTCCGTTTGCTTTTATATTGTCCTCGGTTATAATATCATCGTTGCAGACATCAACGCCTTTGGCAATATTTGATTCGTCTATAATATTAAATAATTTGGATATTGATTTAATTTCAGTAATATTTCCACGGATTGCTGCAATATCATTGTTTTCAATTAAATCTATTGTTGTTTCATTTCTGAGTTTGCTGATTCCTACTCCAACAGGGTCTAATGTAATAGGTGTATTTGTTTTATTTGCTTGTTTTGAGCTGATTTTCATTGATTCAATTTGTAGCTGATTTAATGTACCTATATTTATTACTAACGCGTTAGAAATATTTACTATGTCTTTAACTTCATCTGCATCTTCAGCCATTATCGGTGAAGCACCAATTGCTAAAACCGCATTTGCACAATCATTAACTGTAACAAAATTTGTTATACAATGTGTCAATGGGCTTTTTTCTTTCAATTCTTTTAATAAACTAGGTATTTTTTCAAGATATATATTTGTCATGATTATTAATTATATTTTTAATTTTATTTAAAAATAATGATTTTCATATGTTATTGCGAAAAGTATTTAAATGATATTTGATAGATAATAAAATGTTACATTAATTATTTATATAGTGCCTCGGTGGCTCAGCCTGGTAGAGCGCCAGACTTGTAATCTGGTGGTCGCGGGTTCAATTCCCGCCCGGGGCTTAATATTTCATTTTCTGGTATATGTTTAGTTAAATTTATATACAAGTAAATAAATATTATAATATGTTGTATGTTGATGGGACCGTAGGGTAGCTTGGTCGATCCTTTGGGCTTTGGGAGCCTGAGACTCCGGTTCAAATCCGGGCGGTCCCATTCGTGTCCCGCCTTAGCTCAATTTGGCAGAGCGTTGGACTGTAGATCCAAATGTTGCTGGTTCAAGTCCGGCAGGCGGGATTTTGATTATTTTATTTGAAGTCATATTATTTTTTTTAAAAATCTAATGTTTTTTCAAAAGGTTTATATATGATGACTATCAATAATTAATTAATAGTGTATTGTTATGATGCACATAATTTAAGTGTTTGCCCTGGTGGTGTAGGGGCTATCATGTGGGCCTGTCGAGCCCGCGACTCGGGTTCAAATCCCGGCCAGGGCGCTTAAATTCATAAGTTTGCTAGGGCCCGTAGCTCAGTCTGGCAGAGCGCTTGGCTTTTAACCAAGCGGCCGCGGGTTCAATTCCCGTCGGGCCCGTTCTAATTTTATATTTAACTTTTCTAGCTGGAGGAAAAAATTTGAAAATAGATATTCAAAAACATAATTTAGTACCAAAGCATGAAGTTATTTCAGAATCTGAAAAAGAGTTATTACAAAAGAATTCTGATTTTGATATTAATAACCTTCCAAAGATTAAAATCAATGATCCTGTAGTTAAAGAACTTAGGGATACCCAAAGTATTTCTGCAGGCGATGTTTTGAAAATTACTCGTGATAGTAAAACTGCTGGTGAATTTATTTCATATAGGATTGTTATTGAAGGTTAGATTAATTAATATAATTTTAGAGTAAGTTTATATTGTTTAATTTCTGTATTTTTTGTTTTTTTAGAAATTCATTATAAATTAGTTTGAGATGAATTATCTTATAAAAGATAGTTGGGAGTAAATTAAGAATAATGATTTAGAAATATAATAAAGTTAAATTTTCATTTATAATTTTATTTTTATTGTTTAATTTACATTTATTATGTTTATATAATGCTGGAGGAAGTCAATGACAGATAATAACTGGAAGTTAGTTGATGCATTTTTTGACAAGTATGATTTAGTCGATCACCATATTAAATCATACAATGATTTTGTGAATAATAGAATTCAGAAAATTATCGACATTAGTGAACCTATTGTTATTGAAAACGATGAAACCGATGACGAAACTGGTGAAATCAAGAAGGTTAAATACACTGTAAAAACTGGTCAAGTTAAGATTAAAAAACCATTTACTCGTGAAGCAGATGGTTCTAACAGTGATATTTATCCTACTGATGCAAGACTTAGAAATTTAAACTATTCTGCACATATGTACCTTGAAATGGCATTGAATAGGGATGACGAAGATAATCCTTTAGAAGAGGTTTACATTGGGGAATTACCTGTAATGTTAAAATCCGATTACTGCTATCTCAATGGTCTTACTGCTGAAGAGTTATTAGAACATAATGAAGACCCTCAAGATTTAGGTGGTTATTTCATAGTCAATGGTTCTGAAAGGGCTGTTGTTACTATGGAAGAAATTGCACCTAATAAGGTTATTCTTGAACGTGTTAAAGAGGTTGAAGATAGACATGCTAAAGCTGTTGTAACTTCAATCAGAAGTGGTTTTAGAGCTAGAATTACTTTAGAATATAAAAAACCACGTAAAAACAAAGCATTTTTAAGAGTGTCTTTCCCTTATGTTCCTGGTGAAATACCTCTTGTTATTCTATTAAGAGCTTTAGGTTTATCTACTGATCAACAGATAATTACCAAAATTTCTGAATCAAACAATAATTTCCAAATGATTATTGCAGATGATATCAAAGTTTCTGAAGAAGCTCTCAAATTAGAACCTGCTGAAATGGAAGGTTTGACAATCGAAGAGAGAAACGAATACTTAAGAACAGCTGCTATTAAATATATTGGAAATCGTGTTGCTTTTAAAATGTCTGAAGATTATCGTATACAACGTGCTGAAGAAGTAATCGACCGTTATTTATTGCCTCATTTAGGAGATAGTGAAGAAAGACGTGCTGATAAAGCTACTTATTTAGCTGAAATGACTGAAATGTTACTTGAAGTAATTCATGAACAAAGAGAACCTCACGATAAGGACCATTATACTAATAAAAGACTCAGAGTTTCTGGTGACTTAATGGAAGATTTATTTAGAGTTGCTTTCACTAATTTAACTAGAGATATGAGTTATCAACTTGAAAGAAGTATTTCTAGAGGTAAAGAACTATCAATTAAACAGGCAGTTCGTAGTGATGTTTTAACTGAAAACATTAAACATGCAATTGCTACAGGTAATTGGGTTGGCGGAAGAGCTGGTGTAAGTCAGCTTTTAGATAGAACAAGTTACATGGGTACACTTTCTCATTTAAGGCGTGTTGTATCTCCTTTAACAAGAAGTCAACCTCACTTTGAAGCAAGAGATTTGCATCCAACACAATTTGGAAAAATTTGTCCTAATGAGACTCCGGAAGGACCTAATTGTGGTTTGGTAAAGAATTTAGCTTTAATGTGTAATATTTCAGAAGGTTCTGATGAACAAGAGATTAAAGATATAATTGAAACTATGGATGTAGATTTGATTTAAGGGGGTGAAATGTTGGCAGAATATAATGATAATGATATAATTAACGCTTTTAAATTTTTTGGATTTGAAAATGTTGTTACTCCAAAAAAAGTTAGAAATGTATTTGAAGAATTAGCTAATACCCATAATGATGGGGATGAAGAAAAAATAGCTGAGATTAATAATCATCATGAAGCTATTGAAAGCTTTTTCAAATCTCACCCAAAATTAAAAAAGAATACAAGACTCAATAAACCATTTTCTGAATTTTTTGAGGGTATTGTCGAGTCATTTGATATTGATAATGAATCCGATGAAACTGCAATTAATGAAGAAGAATCTATGGATATTGCTTTAGCTGAAAATGATGAAGTAGAATCTATTGATGATGAATTGGCTGATGATGTTGTTGTTGATGAGATAGAACCTATTGATGATGAATCTATGGATATTGAACCGGTTGAAGAAGATTATGATGATGACATTGTTGTTGAACCTCCAGTAAGAAACCCACTTAAAACAAAAATTTACATAAATGGGGAGCTTTTCGGAACTTGTGATAATCCAAAGGAATTTACTGAAGAAATGCGGGAAAAAAGAAGGAAAGGAAAAGTTTCTCATGAAATGAACATTACATATTATGAAGACAACAATGAGATTTATATTTTCAATGACCCAGGTAGAGCAAGAAGGCCTTTAATTATTGTTAAGGATGGTCAGCCTCTTCTTACTGAAGATCATATCAATAAAGTGGC
This sequence comes from Methanobrevibacter sp., assembly GCF_045636185.1. Lineage (GTDB taxonomy): Archaea > Methanobacteriota > Methanobacteria > Methanobacteriales > Methanobacteriaceae > Methanocatella. Next base: position 10,568 of record NZ_JAZTXC010000036.1, read on the forward strand.
TAACGGTAAAAAGAAATGGGACGATTTAATCGATGATGGTCTTATTGAATATTTGGATGCTGAAGAAGAGGAAAACTCATATATTTCAATGTCTTTAGCTGAAATTAATGAGGATCACACTCACTTGGAAATCGACCCAGCTACTATGTTAGGTATTTGTGCAGGAATTATTCCATTCTCTGATCACAACTCTTCCCCAAGGAATACTATGGAAGCAGGTATGACAAAACAAGCTTTGGGATTATATGTTTCCAATTACGCATTGCGTACTGATACTAGGGCACACTTGTTACACCATCCTCA
>NZ_JAZTXC010000037.1:0-5369 GCF_045636185.1 Methanobrevibacter sp.
TGTCATGAATGATATCTTATTCGATAAAAACATTGCAGAAGATGATGGCGGCGCAATATATTTATTATTAAGCAATATTACCGATAAAGGAAATATTGTTTTTAAAGATAATATTTCATCAAGATTAAATGGTTTATACTCAACAAAATATATTAATTTTTATGTTAATTCATCTAATTATACAATGGTAGTTGCAGATACTTCAAATTATAATGGGACATTACCTTCTAGATTTAGTTTAATTGATAATGGATGGGTCACTCCTGTTAAAAAACAAATTGGGGGTACATGTTGGGATTATGCTAATGTAGGAGCTATTGAATCTGCATTACTTAAGGCAACAGGTGTTGTTTATGATTTATCTGAAAATAACCTCAAAAACGTGATGGGCATATTTTCAGATTCTGGTGATAAAAGATATACTCCGGATGGCGGATGGTATACTTCCGATACTCATGAATATTTAGCAAGTTGGTCTACTCTTGTTCCTGAGGATTTAGATCCTGCTATGAAAGGCAGTTCCTTTTCTCCAAACTTTAATAATGAATTGATTCATATTCAAAATGTGGCATTTGCTCCAAAGGGATATGCTACTGATAATGATGCTATTAAAGAAGCACTTATGAAATATGGTGGAGTATTGTCCTCAATGCATTATGAGAGTAAATATTTTAATGGTACTAGTTATTATTGTAATGATGACAGTTCAAATTGTAATCATGCAGTTGTTATTGTTGGTTGGGACGATAGCTATTCTAAAAATAAATTCAAGGGTAATTGTCCTGGTGATGGTGCATGGATAGTTAGAAATGCTGAAGGTCCTAAGTACAAAGATAATGGTTATTTCTATATTTCTTACTATGATTCAAAAATTGCTTATAATTGTGTGTATTTTATTTTCAATGATACAGTTAGATTTGACAGAAATTATCAACATGATTATATTATGGATTCTTGGAAAACAGTCGCTAAAAAATCTGCTTATTATAAAAATGTTTATACGAGTGTGGCTGATGAAGAATTACTTGCATTTTCAACTTTCTTTAATGGAGCAAGTGATTGGGAAGTGAGTATTTATGTTGGAGATGAATTAAAACATTTTCAAACTGGAAAATCAATGTCTAAAGGTTATTTCACATTTAATTTCGATAATGCTGTTAATGTGTCTAAAGGTGATGAATTCACTATTCTTATAAAAGTTTCAAACGGCGGTTCCTATAATTATATTCCAATCAATGATAAAAATAATATGATTACTACTACTGGAGGCGAGGGTATTTCATATTTTAGTTTTGATGGTGAAACTTGGAGAGATCTTGATAATAGTCATCAAGTTGCATGTTTGAAAGTATTTTCACGCAATATTGAAGTTAATTCCAACATGACTGTTGCAACCACAACAACTTAATTAAATAGGCAATAAACCGTGCATGAAAAAAAAGAAATTATGTGTTTAGTTTAAATAAAAATATTTTGTGGTGGATTTAAAAAGCTTTTAAATCAACCATCACTTTCTCTTTTTCATGATTAACTATGTAAAGAAAAAATTTTTTTTATATTTCATTGAATTTTTCATGCTAAAAACCATACCTTTATAAAGGTTAAAATAGATATTTTATTGTAAGATATCTATACTTATTACAAACATGACTATGTGTGCTTTTTGTCTATGTTTAAATTTATCTCAAGATATCTTTATTTTAGATAAATCGTGTTATTTATCTATTAATTATTATTTACTAATTTATATCTTATGAATTTAGATTGTACTGCTTGTAAGTAGTATAAATCGCAGCGGTGGATTCATAGATATGTTTTTTGACAAAATGTTTAGAGGAAAAAATATGCCAGGACTTTTTGCTGCAAAAAAACTTAAAAAGAATAGACAAAATTTTAAGTGGAAAGATGTAGATTACAAAAGGAAAGCTTTAAGATTAGATGTTAAAGCAGACCCTCTTGAAGGAGCTCCTCAAGCTAGAGGAATTGTAATCGAAAAAGTAGGGATAGAAGCAAAACAACCTAACTCTGCTATTCGTAAATGTGTACGTGTTCAATTAATTAAAAACGGTAAACAATTAACTGCTTTCGCACCAGGTGACGGAGCTATTGGTTTTATCGATGAGCACGATGAAGTTATGATTGAAGGAATTGGAGGACCTTCCGGAAGATCCATGGGTGATATTCCTGGAGTTCGTTGGAAAGTGTCCAAAGTTAACAATGTAGCTTTATCTGAAATGGTAAGTGGAAAAATAGAAAAACCTGTAAGATAAGGAAGGTAATTTTTATGAGTAAATTATTTGATAAATGGGATCTCGATGAAGTAAAAGTTGAGGACTTAGGTTTAATTAAATACATTTGTTTAGATGAAACTCTTGTACCTCACACTTCAGGTAGACATGTAAAAAGACAATTCGCAAAATCTAAAGTATCCATTGTTGAAAGATTAATGAATAAAGTTATGAGAACCCACCTCAACTCTGGTAAAAAAAATAAAGCTTACAACATTGTAAAAGAAGCATTAGAAATTATTCACAGAAGAACTAAAAAGAACCCTGTTCAAGTTTTAGTCACCGCAGTTGAAAACACTGCACCTCGTGAAGAAACTACCCGTATTAAATACGGTGGTATTGGATACCAAGTAGCTGTGGATATTTCCCCACAAAGAAGAGTTGACCTCTCACTCGGATTTTTAACTAGAGGTACTTTACAATCATCATTCAAAAACAAAAGATCTGTTGCTGAATGTTTAGCTGATGAATTAATTCTTGCTTCTGAAGAAGATTCAAGAAGTTTCGCTTTACAAAAAGCTGAAGAGAAAGAAAGAGTTGCTAAAGCAGCACACTAATCATATTAATATTTAGGTGGTTACTTTGAGTAGAAGAGACAAAATGATTGCAAAAATCAAAGAATTAATGTACGAACCAGACCAAATCAGAAACATCGGTATCTGTGCTCACATCGATCACGGTAAAACTACTTTATCCGATAACCTCTTAGCAGGTGCAGGTATGATTTCTGAAGAACTTGCTGGTGACCAAAGATTTTTGGATTTTGATGAGCAAGAACAAGCACGTGGTATTACTATCGATGCAGCTAACGTATCCATGGTACACGATTACAAAGAAAAAGAATACTTAATCAACTTAATCGATACTCCAGGACACGTTGACTTCGGTGGAGACGTAACTCGTGCTATGAGAGCTGTTGACGGTGCAGTAGTTGTTGTTTGTGCTGTAGAAGGTATCATGCCTCAAACTGAAACTGTATTCAGACAAGCTTTGAAAGAAAATGTAAAACCTGTTTTATTCATTAACAAAGTTGACAGATTAATCAACGAGTTAAAATTAGAACCTGAAGAATTACAAAACAGATTCATTAAAATCTTCATGGAAGCTAATAAATTAATTAAAAACATGGCTCCTGAAGACAAAAAAGATGAATGGGCTTTAGATTTCACTAACGGTAGTGTAGCTTTCGGTTCAGCATACCACAATTGGGCTATTAATGTTCCAACCATGCAAGAAACTGGTGTTAACTTTAAAGACATCATTGATTATTGTAATGCTGAAAATGAAAAAGAATTAGCTCAAAAAGTACCTTTATCCGATGTATTATTAGGTATGGTAGTAGAACACTTGCCTTCCCCTAAAGAAGCTCAAGTTTACAGAGTACCTAACATATGGGATGGAGACCCTGAATCTCCTGCTGGAAAATGTATGATTGAAACTTCACCAGAAGGACCTTTAGCAGTAATGGTTACCAACGTATCTGTAGATAAACATGCAGGTGAAATTGCAACCGGTAGGGTTTATGGTGGAGCTATTGAAAAAGGTACGGAAGTTTATCTTGTTGGTTCTCACGGTAAATCCAGAGTACAGCAAGTTGGTGTATACTTCGGTCCTGAAAGAGTTAACACTGATAAAGTTCCTGCAGGTAACATTGTATATGTTGCTGGTGCAAAAGGGGCTATTGCAGGGGAAACTCTCTGTTCACCTGAAGACAAAATTAAAGAGTTTGAAGGTTTAGAACACATTTCAGAACCTGTAGTTACTGTAGCTGTTGAAGCTAAAAATACCAAAGACTTACCTAAACTTATTGAAGTATTAAGACAAGTAGGTAAAGAAGATCCTACTGTTAAAATTGATATTAATGAAGAAACTGGTGAACACTTAGTATCCGGTATGGGTGAGCTTCACTTAGAAGTTATCGGTTACAGAATCGGAGAAAAAGGTGTAGATATCCAAACTTCAGAACCTATTGTTGTATACAGAGAAACTGTAAGACAACTTTCACCACAAGTTGAAGGTAAATCCCCAAACAAACACAACAGATTCTACATAACTGTTGAACCTATTGAACCAACCCTTTATGATGCTATTCAAGATGGTAAAATTAAAGAAGGCAGAGTTAAAGGTAAAGAAGTAGCTAATGACTTTATGGAATTTGGTTTAGATAAAGAAGAAGCCAGAAGAGTTTGGGCTGTTCACAACAGAAGTATTTTCCTTAACATGACTCGTGGTATTCAATACTTGGATGAAGTTAAAGAATTATTACTCGAAGGATTCGAATCAACTCTTGAAGGCGGTCCATTAGGTGAAGAAATCTGTATGGGATTAAAATTCAAACTCCACGATGCAAAACTTCACGAAGATGCAGTTCACAGAGGACCTGCACAAGTATTGCCTGCTATCAGAAACGCAATTTTAGGTTCCATGACTCTCGCAGAACCTTCATTACTAGAACCTATGCAAAAAGTAGTTATTGACACTCCAAATGATTACATGGGCGCATGTACTCGTGAGATTCAAAACAGAAGAGGTCAAATTGTTGACATGGGTCAAGAAGGAGACATGGCAAGAATCGAATCCAAAGTGCCTGTAGCAGAAATGTTCGGTTTTGCTGGTGATATCAGATCTGCAGCAGAAGGTAGATGTTTATGGTCTACTGAAATTGCAGGATTTGAACCACTCCCACGTGAGATGCAAGCTCAAATTGTCAGAGAAATCAGACAAAGAAAAGGTTTATCTCCAGAACCGTTCCCTACAAGTCACTACTTAGGAGACGTATAAACTTAAAAATTAAAATTTAATTTTTTAATTTTTTTATATTTTTATTAAAAATTCATGAAAAAAACATTATCTATTTATATGTTAAAATATAAATTAATTTTAAGCTAACATTTAAGCTTATATATTTGTTAATATGTATATTTAAAATGAGGTATTATTATGGCAAAAGAAAAAGAACATCTTAACTTAGCATTTATTGGACACGTTGACCACGGAAAATCCACTTTAGTTGGACACTTATTATTAAAAGCTGGTGCAATCGCTGAACAACAATTAGATGACGGAGAAAACAAATTCAGA
>NZ_JAZTXC010000038.1:0-17245 GCF_045636185.1 Methanobrevibacter sp.
GTGTTTTAATTAAAATAATGAATAATATTTTTAATGAAAATGGATTTTATCTTTAATTAAAAATGCTGAAAAATTAATTAAAATTAATTGTTGAATTATCTATTGATAATATATTGACAGAAGGCATATGAAAAAAGAAAAAAAAATAAAATGATGGAAATTTAAGCGAAATCACTTACATTTCCTACAACATTTACATCAATATTCTGCTGTGAAGACTCAACATTATTAGAATAATAAGCTGAAAAGTCTTCTTCACCATATCCTGGTTCATCATAGTGTATTGGATGATAATCCGGGTTTGAATAACGTTGTTCATTAAATGAATCCCATGAAGCAATTGCATCATCAGGACCGATTACAGCAGGGTGGTCAATATCGAAATATACATTATCTCCGAAGTGTCTCGGATAGTCACATATCATAATATCTTTTAAAGGCGTTGTAATAGTACCTAATGGCACGTATCTTCCACAATCCATACATAATACATATTTATCCGTGAAATCCTGATGAACATTCACATATACATCATCCTGACCGTCAACTGGCTTATAATTGGTATTATAATAATCTGAAATGTATGCTTCACTTTGTTTTTGAATCTCAGAAGGGAAATCCCCATATTTTATATAGAATTCAGCATCACCATAATCATAAATATACGGATTTGTAGACAAATCAAAGTAACAATCATCAATTCCACAACTTAAATCACATATATAGTCAGCGGAAATTGCTTTTGTAATGTTGCCTAAAGGTATGAATCCACCATCTGCAACACAGTATCCATATTTATCAGTGAAATCTTGACCAATTTTTATGAATATGTGTTCAGCATAATTTGGAGACAAAACATATTCATTTTTATTTATATTATTCCATGGGTCAAAAACTTGATTATCCCCAATATTTTGACTAAACAAGTCTGAATCCCCATTATATGATGCGAATGCAACATTCATGAACCGTGTGACAACATTGTTATCTGCAACATTATTCGCCATCAGAGATGCATGATTTGATGTGACTTTATTTTGAATATTGCTTAAAGAAAACTCATTAGCTTGTTTATCTTTATCTAAAGAAGCATTATTAACTGTTTGATTATTGTTTGAAGAAACATCACCATTAGATGCATCAGATACTTCATTAGAAACTAAATTATCTGCCACATGAGCAAAATCCCCATTTGTAACAAATGCAAAGCCCCCGGCAACTAATCCTATAGCCACTATTATTAATGCACTTATTGCAATTTTATTGATATTTTCACCTCCATGATTAACACTATTGAACAGATATATATATATCGATTAATAGAATAAAAAAGTTAGTATTTAAAAATCAAAAATTAAATTTAATAGTTTATATAAAAAATGATGTAAAGGAGTTATTTTTTATGCAAGTAAGAACAAGAGATTTTATTTACACGACAGATGGAATGTACTTTGCATCAACAAATTATATCCATCCTGATGATAGATACATCTCATTTTTAAGATATATCCCTGATGAAAATGGAGATCGTGAAAAAGACGGAATTAGATACAGAAAAGTAGGTTCACAAGAAGCTTATTCATATTTACGTGAAAATTACCCTGAGTATCTATATTTCTGTGATGTCACCAATGTTGAAATGATGGGTGTTCCCCTAGACAAAGTTGAAAGAGTAATCAAACCGGAAAACAGATTACTTGGCCTAAAAAAGACTTTTGAATCCGGAGGAGAAGTTAAAAACCCGGAAATCATATCTAAATTAATGGATGTTTGTGACTTTTTCCACTACATTGCAGGAGTTGATTATGAAGATATGGGTATTTCTGGGTCAATTCTGCCGGGACTTCAAAAAGATGATGTTTCAGACCTCGATTATGTTATTTATGGACTTGACAATCACAGGAAAGCTATTGAATCATTCAAAAAACACAGAAATGAAGAAGTTTATATTGAAGAAGTGGATAAACACATTACTTTAAACGGAATTACAGACGATTACTGGAATTTTGTTTACAATAAAAGAATGAGTGATTCAAGCCTAACCCCTGAAGAGTTTAAATGGTACGAAAACAGAAAAGCTAATCGTGGAACAATTGACGGCACATTATTTGATATTTTAGCAACTAAAGGATATGATGAAATTGAAGGTACCTGGGGAGATACAAGATACGAACCTCAAGGAATAGCCAAAATTGAATGTGACATTGTAAGTGCACTTGGAGCTTTTGATAATCCATCATTATACACCATCGAAAACCTTGAAATTCTTGAAGGTGTTGAAAAAGACATTGTGGAAGTTGTATCATTTACACATACATATGCAGGAGAGGTAGTTGACGGAGAACATGTAATAGCTAAAGGAAAAGTTGAAAAAGTTATTACTGAAGGTAAGGAAGACCATTACAGGCTTGTTGTTGGCACTACCCGCGAAGCAATTGATGAATATCTCAAGCTAAAAATACCTCCAGCATGAAAAAATTGCTCTAAACCATAAAAATTAACTTAAAAATATATATTTAACCTAACATCACCATATTTATTTATTTTTAAAGAATTAACTGTATTTAAAACCTCTATTTATTTATATTAAGATGTGCAATCTAATATTACAAAATTAAGAGGTTAAAAAATGATAAACATATCTTCAATCAAATCACACATGTATTGTCCAATGAAATTATATTTGCAAACGCATGTTGATACATCAATAAGCAATGATATACAATTAAATATAGAATTGAAAAAGATCAAAATAGACACACAGGACCTGATACAAAAGAATATGAGAAAATTAAAGAAAGAAATGAACATAAGCGAAATTGAGGATACATTATCCGAAAATATTGCAAATTATCTTGAAAGCACATTTTCTGCAATCCAAAATATGGATTTGGGCTTAACTACAGACCAAATACTTGAAATAAATAATGAGACCTACTTCAATATAAAAAATCATGCATTAAAGGCCAAGCAAGCAATGGAACTTTTAGGAAAGAATGGATTTGGAATAGTAGACATGTTCTTCCCGAATTGCATGTATTCCTACCTTTTAAAAGACACGAGATTAGAAGTAATGGGATTATGTGATAAAATTGAAATTGTTGACGGAAAATATTATCCCATATCCATTAAACATTCAACTCCCCCACTTAAAGGAGTTTGGGATCAGGATGCAATAGATTTAGCCGCTAATGCCATATTAATAGAAGAAGAATTTGAAACCGAAGTCTTTGTAGGATTTGTCGATTATGCAAAAATTAATGAAAGACGGCCTGTAGTAATTGATGTTAATATAAGAAAAGCACTGTTTGAAATCATAAATGAAGTAAAAGAAATAGAATACAATAAAAAAGTGCCTACAGTAAAAATAAACGATAAAAAATGTGGAAATTGTGAATATAAAAATATATGTTTAAAAGAATAGGGATTTTCCCTAATTCTTTTTTAATCATAGAATTTTCCTAAGAATTCCTTCATTCTAGCATTATCTGAAGAAAATACCTCATCAGGAGTTCCTTCTTCAATAATATATCCGTCATCCATAAAGATTATTTTATCCCCGACATTACGTGCAAATGCCATCTCGTGAGTAACAATTACCATAGTCATATTTTCAGCAGCCAAATCCCTAATTACAACAAGAATTTCTCCAGTTAATTCTGGATCCAATGCTGAAGTAGGTTCATCAAAAAACAAAATATCCGGATTCATTGCAAGAGCACGAGCAATGGAAACTCTTTGCTGTTGACCCCCAGACAATTCATGGGGATAAGAATCTTCCTTATCTTCCAAACCCATCTTTTTAAGTAAATCACGAGCGGATTTTAAAACTTCATTTTTATCTCTTTTTTGAACTTTTAAAGGAGCATTAGTAATATTTTTTAAAACACTGTGATGAGGGAATAAATTAAAATCCTGAAACACCAATCCAAATGTTCCGTCAAAATTAATTTCTCCACTATCTTCCTGCTCTAAATCAGTGATACAACGAAGTAATGTGGATTTTCCAGAACCTGACGGCCCTATTATACATAATACTTCACCTTTTTCAACATTAAGGGAAATATCTTTAAGTACAACATTTTCATCAAAACTTTTTTTAAGATTTTTAACTTCCAATAAACTCATAATATCCCCTTAACTTAAATAATCATAACGTTTTTCAAGACGTGCCATTACAAATGCAACAAGTACATTGAATACATAATAGAATATACCTGCAACAAGCAATGCCGCAATTGAAGCATCAGCTGCAGCAATTTGTTTTGCAACTGTAAACATTTCCGGAATTGCAATTACAAATGATAATGAAGTATCCTTTACAAGAGTAATAATCTCATTTGTTACTGAAGGAAGAATAATTCTGAATACTTGTGGCAATATGATTATGAAAAATGTCTGTACTTTACCATACCCCAAAACCTGTGCAGCCTCGTATTGTCCTCTAGGAATAGCTTCAATACCACCCCTATAAATTTCAGCAAAGTATGCCGCATAATTCATGGAGAATGCTATTATAACTGCTATAAAACGATAATCCGGAGAAAGAGTCATTCCAAATATATAATATGGACCAAAGAATACTACAATTAACTGCAACATCAATGGCGTACCTCTCATAATAGAAATGTAGACTTTCATCAACAGTCTAAGAGGTGTAAACTTACTCATTCTTCCAAATGCAATTAATAATCCCAATGGAAGTGAAAATAATAAGGTAAGTAAGAAAATTTCGATGGAAGTAATCATACCTTCCATCAAAAGACTTACCATAGAACTTAAAATCATATGCTATTCTACCTCAATCCAAAATCTATTTTTGAATAAGGGAACCAGGAACACCATATTCTGTGTAGTTTTGTGCGATTTTAGTAACAGTACCATCAGCAAACATTTCATCCAAAGTTTTTTGGACTTGGTCTTTCAATTGAGTATCGCCTAATTTAAAACCAACACCATATTGTTCGGATGAAATAGTTTCATTTAAGATTACGAAGTTGCCTGTGCTGTTATCTGAATTGACGTGATATTGTGCTACACCAATATCTATTGCAACAGCATCACAAGCACCAGATTTTAAATCCATAAATGCAGTATTATAATCTGCGACTTGTACTAGATTACTGAATGAATCTCCAATTGTTTTATTATCCCCTTGGAGAGCATGTAATGCAGATGAATCTTTTTGTGTTTCAACATTTTTACCTTTCAAATCAGCTAAAGACTTAATACCAGAATCTGATTTTACAACAACGACTTGTTTATTGTCGATATATGGTTCAGACCAAGTATAATTTTTTTCTCTGCCATTTATTGTGAAACCGTTCCAAATACAATCGATTGAACCGGAATTCAATTCCGCGTCTTTTGCATCCCAGTCAATAGGTTGTGCTACAAATGTCCAATTGTTTCTATTACAAACTTCACGTGCTAAATCTAAATCAAAACCAACATATTCTGATCCGTTTTTATACCCATAAGGAGGGAATTCAGCATCAAAACCAACAATAAAAGTAGTGTTATTATTGGCTACCCTAGTGGAATTATTATTATTTCCACTGCCTAAAAAGTCAAACAATCCTGCACTAACAGCACCCATGACTAAAAAGGCTATAACTACTAAAACTAAAATAAAACCTATTTTTTTCTTCATTTTTAACACCCATATACCATAATAATATTAGAAAAAATAAATTCTAATATATAAAAATAGTTTGTTGTTTTACATATTTATATATAAGATATGGATTCATACTTTCTTTAAAAAAAAATAATAAATTAGAAAAAAAAGAAAAAAATATTTAATTGGGCAGACTGAAAAATTAAAATTTTTTGTTGTCTCCCAAACGATTAATATCGAATACCGCAGTATCAGCAATAGACATTACAGCTAAAACACCTGCCTGAACTGGATCAGTAATAACCAAATCGGCAAATTCTGTTACACTTCCCGGCATATTTAGAGAAATAATAATTAAATTATTCTCTTTTTTGACTTTTTTAACGGATTCTGTAATCTCTCCACCCATCAAAGAACCTGCAAGAACCAAAGCACTGACTCTAGGCAATCTTGAAATAGCTTCAACAGCTTCGGCGATATTATGTTCTCCGACCAAAGGGATTGTATCGATACTTATCCGTTCTCCACGTATATTATGTCTATCCGCTTCAGTAATAGCACCCATAGCAACCTGAGATACCTGAGCACCGCCACCAACAATAATAATACGCTTTCCATAAATATCTAACTGAGAACCATGCAGTTCAACAGATTTAACTTCAGGAATATCATTCAAATCTTTGATTAAGCTGTTAATATCATCCACATGTTCAAGTTCAAAATTAATCGAACCCACATTATTTTTTTCGACATAAAGATGAGTATAACTGATATTAGCACCATAACTAGTAATTATGCTAGTAATATCATCCAAAACTCCTTTCTTCTCACAGGATTGTATTGTTATACTATAATCATTCATTTTGTGGCCTAATTTTATCTAATTCAGCATGCGCCTTTTTCCACATGCGCAAATAATTATCTTCACGATTGACAGGAATTACATCAAGACCTAATTCCCGATGTTCAGCAATCCATTCTTCGTGAAATACTGGTATTTCAACTTTTATTGGTTCAGAGGTTTTATTTACTACTATAAGATTTCTATAAGGAAAATCCCATTCTACAATATAGCCTCCAAGACTTACTATATGATATGGTCTCATAACAAATTTCATAATAATCACCTCTTATAATAATCCAAGTACAATAGATAATATTCCAAGTAATGTAGCACCAAGAATAGTTGGCAATAACTGTCTGTTTGTAAATACAGGAGTAAATGCTGAAAATATTCCCATCATCAATACAAATACTAAAACAACAGCTATATTAATGAGTATAGTTGGAGAGAATATGTTTGGTGGAACTCCAATAAATAATACTGAAAATAAAACACCCATTGTAAACATTAAAAATCCTCTTGTAATAAAGACTATTGACCTATATTTTGACGCATATTCCATGTATGGTCCTTCGATAACATCACATTTAGCTTTAATTATTGAAAATGGATACTCATTCAAAATAATCATATACCCAATGAAAAATACAACAGCAGCTATTCCACCAGCCACTGTAAATAAGAACGGTCCATTTGCTTGTTGATATGTAACAATATCATTAAGGAAAATGCTTCTTGCAGCAGTTACTGGAGCAAATAATGCCAAATATAATGGAAATGAACCATATGTAATCATTCTTAGAGATCTTTTTGCACTGATATCTTCAATGAATGAAAGTGTAGTATTCAAATGAGCTGCACCTTTTACCCTATCAGGGAAAGGCATTCTAACAGACATTATAGATTTGGATAAAGACCCCATTAACACATAACAAATTTCTTCTACCTTTAGAAAACCTACGATTGCTACCAAACTTGAAAGAGCAGGAATTGCATATGCATAAGGAGTAACAGCTATCATCATAGACAATACGACTAAAAAGCATATTATTGGTAATGCTTTGTATAATCCAGGTACTGGAGAAGATGGTTTGATATTTTCCTTAAATAAGAATTTGATAGGAGCCATAATACCCGGACTTGTAACCGGAGGTCCGATTCTTTGTTGAATTCTAGCATGAACATATTTTCTTTCAATTCCAGGCAATAATGTAGATATTAAAAAGCAAACAACTACAGTTATTATGACTGCTAAAATTGAATTTATTACAGTAGTAGTTTCAAACATGATTCTATCTCCTTATAATTTCTATTGCTCTATCAGTACAGGTAAAACAAGGGTCGCACTGTACAATACACAATTGTGCATCAGTAACATGATCTCCAATACAAGCATATTGCATTGCACCAATATTAGCCATTGATGGAGTTCTAATAATACAATGTCTTACCCTTCCGCTTTCCAATGCATAAGAATGATAAAGTGTTCCTCTTGGAACTTCAATATAACTTTCATTTAAATCTGTGTCAAACATTTCCCAATCCCTATTTACAACTTTTCCCTCAGGAATATTGGCAATAGCTTGACGAATGATTTTAATTGATTCGAATGATTCCAATGCTCTCATCAATAAGTTAGATTTAACATCACCATCAGGTTGAGTAATTACATTAAAGTCAAAATCATCATATTCAAACATTGTTGTTCTTAAATCTCTTGCAACACCAGTCGCCCTTAAAGATGGGCCGGTAACAGCCAACCTAATAGCTTGTTTTGCCGGAAGTGCACCGACACCAGTGACTCTTGAAATCAATATTGAATCTGCCATGAACCTTTCAGCAAAATCAGTTAATCCTGCTTCAACTTTATCCATATCATCTTTAAGCCTTTGCAATTTCGCTTCATCCAAATCGCATCTTGGCCTTACACCGCCTAAAACAGAACAACCGTATTGAACTCTATTTCCCCCAATCATTGCAAGGAGTTCCATGACTATTTCTCTTAAGTAAAATACCCTCATTGAAAATGTTTCATGAGCTACGGTTTCACAGCCGTGTGCTAAATAAAGGAAATGTGAGTGTAATCTTTCAAGTTCTCCCATTATAACCCTAATATAAAGAGCCCTATCAGGTATTTCAATGCCTAGACCCATTTCAGCAGTTCTGCATGAATTCCAGATATGTGAATTTGAACAAATTCCACAAATCTTTTCAGTTAAAGAATTTGCTTTTTCAACAGGCAAACCTTCCATTATTCTTTCAATACCCCTATGATTAACACCAATTGTTATTTCAGCTTCCTGAACGATTTCATCTTCAACAAAAAGCCTTACTCTATAAGGTTCCAATGCAGCTGGGTGAACTGTACCCAGTGGAATTTCTGTTTCTATAATATTACTTCTTGGTACTTTTTCCTCCATTTAATCACCTAATCCGCATCTAATAATGTTGGTAATAATGATACCACTCCAGCTAAAACATCTTGAGGCCTTACTGCACATCCAGGGACTTTAGCAGCAACAGGTATGACATTTTCAACTGGTCCTTCAATTTCCTCTGATGGAATATCTCCATGAATATTCTTATATACTCCACCCATTAATGCACAACTTCCAGCAGCTACAACTAATTTAGGGTCAGGAATAGCTTCATAAATAGCTTCCAAAGGTTTTCTATTCAAATGAGTAACCGGTCCTGTGACAACCAAAACATCAGCTTCACGAGGATTCCAAGTCAAGAAAACCTTATATTGCTCAGCATCAAATCTTGGAGATAATACAGTATTTACAATCTCAATATCGCAACCGTTACATCCGCCAGTATAAACCAGCATGATATGAATTGCCCTTGCTCTTGAAAAAGATTTAATACCCATTTATTCACCATCCTCATTATTTTTTAATACAGTTTTGTCTGAAAGATAAGTTGAAATAACTTTAAGTTTATCATCTGAAATTTTAAATGGTTGTGTCATTAATTCATCGACATTAACCTCTTGGTCTCCGACACAACTTGGATGAATTGTTCCTTTTTGCCCATAAAGTGAATATATCGGACAAAAATCATGACAATAATAGCAAACAATACATTTTTCAAGATTAATTTCAGGCACTTGATTTTTAACCCAACCATCAGTTATCTTAACTGGACTCGTTAGATTTTTCATTTCTATAGCATTTGTTGGACAAACATTAGCACAACCTGCACAGCCAATGCATGCAGATTCATCAACCCTATCATCTACTTCCACGGATAATGTAGCAATCTGATTTCTTAAATCCATATCAGTTACCCTATCAGCAGCGAAAAAGATTCTTTTAAAGTTAGTGAACGCTCCTTCCAAAGCTACTCTTATCATACTTTTCATTTAAACACCCTCAATTGAATCTTTAAAGTTTCTCTCAAAGATAAATGCATTGGCAGGACAGCTGTTCTTACAGGTTCCGCAATAAATACATTCTTCTTCATTAACTACAAATTTACCGTCAACTTCATCAATTGCCTCATATGGACAGACCTTATGACATAAACCACAATGCATACATAGTTTTTGGTCAATTAAATTGAAACCTCCACTAATTTTTGCCTTATACATTGTTGTTCTAGGAATTGCATCAACAGGACAGTGTACAGCACAGTTCTCACACAATATACATTTTCCTAAATCTACTGAAATTGTTCCCCTGTACAATGTAATAGCATCTTCCTGACACTCTTCACAACATATTCCACATGAAATACAATCATCTGAAACTTTTCCATCCCATTTAGCTACTTTATATTGCCTTGCATTGACTGCATCACAAACTTGAACACATTTTCCACAGCTTACACAGAATCCTGCAAGTGTTGGAAGTTCTGTTTCATCAAATTCATCATAAATAAACATTTCATCGTCTTCATGCAGTGAATTAACTGGACAATGACTAATGGCTACATCATGAGTTGAATCAACATCCCTAATCGGATCATATCTCAATCTGCCACCATCCTTAATAAGAGATTCATTTTCACATAAATCAGAACATAATCCGCAGTTAAGACATGAAACCAAATGACCTGTAGGTTCCTGATTGAGCTTATTAACAGTCAGCTTAAAGTCGTCTAAAGATATTGCATTATTTGGACATGCTTTCATACAATTAAGACAAAGTGTACAGGTATCCTTCTTAATCATTTGGAACTTATTCATTGACCCGTTAGGACAGACATCATAACAGATTTTACATTCCCTACAAATTCCATCAGCCCTATCCTGTACAACATCAATTGCACCCATTGGACAATATTCAGAACATCTTCCACAGAATATACATTTATCAAAGTCAGTTCCAAAGTATCCTCTCGTTACTTCCTTAACCTTTTCTGATTTTAAAGGAAGATTATCGATATTTGGAATCAATATATTCATTGAATTTATGAAATTAATCTGTTTTTCACGAGTGAATTCTGCCCCGTCAACTCTGGACGGACAAATCTCAGCACAAACACCACAACGTGAACATAAACCATAAACGATACCGTCTTCAATGTGAATATTGTTTGTTGGACAGTTATACATACAGATTCCACAGCCATTACATTTGGCTCTGTCTATAACATATCCCCCATAACTATTAACAAATATTGCATCATTCGGACAGTTTTCATAACAGATTCCGCAAGTAAGACAGCTAAAAGCCTTTCCATTGATTAAACGAATCGCTTTTGTAGGACATTCTTTAATACATTCTCCTTTTCCTTCACATGTATTAGTTGATAAAAACATTTTAACACCTCCTAGCTACTCCTTGCGAATATAAATTTAGACAACAAAATACCGATTAAAGCTGATACAAATGCTGTTGATAATGGAATATATTCATAAAATGGAAATTCACCAATTTGCCATGCCATTATTAATGCAGCAATTATTATAACTACATAAGAGGAAGTTTTAAATGACGTGTCACTGATATTGCCCGTTTTGATTTGGGATCCAATAATTAAACCTAGAATGAATCCAAAAATGATTGGTCCAATAGCTATCATTTCTCAGCATCCTCCTCAACAAATTTTTTAAAGCCTGCAAATGCAATTACAATAGCGCTCAATCCAACAAATACCTTTAAACCTACAAAGATATTTAAGTAAGGAATGATACCTGCATTAGTCACATCCGGATAATGGAATACTGATTGGATAGATGCAGGAACAATATTAAATATATCTGCTCCAACATTATAGAGGAAAAATCCTCCTGCAAATAAACCTACCAAACCTAAAGCAATATATCCTAAAGCTCCGATTGATTCAAATACTTCAATATAAGTATGTGAAAATTCCAAAGGAGAATTACCCAATCCATAAACAAGGATTGATAATATAACTCCAGACGCAATCATGGCTCCACCTTGGAAACCTCCACCAGGAGTTATGTGTCCTCCAAGAATAGTCGTTATACCCAAACATATTAAAATAATTGAAATTGGTAACGCTATCAACTTAAGAATTTGACTCATAGTTTACCTCCCAATCTTCCTCTTCCAAATACAAGTAAAACCACAAGTCCTGCAGTTAAAAGTATAATTGATTCACCTAATGTATCATAACCTCTGAAATCAAAAATAACTGCAGTTACCATATTCGGAGCGATTTTGGTTCCTAATGCATTATAAATATTACTTACACCTGGAGTAATCATTTTACTAATATGGAAAACTGCATCGAATAATGTAACTGCCAATATTGTAGTTATAACAGCAGCAAATAAATTTCTAACCTGATTAGACAAGGACACCACCCCAGTATAAGAATATAACAATAAAACCTAATGTAATGACTGCATAGAATAACATTTTATTTAGAGAATCCTCTTGTTCAATTCTGAATTTAGGAAGAAGAGGAATGCTTGTTATTAAGACAACAGCCAATATTAAAGTAACTAAACCGGCAAGCAAAACATTGACATGCCTAAGCAGCAAACTTGCAATTACAATTGAAACAATTATAAATATTTCTGCAGTAATACTTCCTGAAACATCAGCATTGGTTACTGGACCAGGAGAGAATAACTTTTTAAATCTTTTTACAACATAAAACAGTTGATCATAAAGTTTCATTATAACAAGCCCCCTACATAGTTAGAAATACCGTTAGTTACAACATCAGGGAATAAACCTAATGCAATAATAAGAATCAATAGTATAAACATAGTGAAAACCATTGCTTTTGGAACCTCTTTATCTGCAACTTCTAAATCATGTGGTTTTGGTCTTAAAAACATAGAGTAGAATGTTTTAACAAATACTACAAAAGTAGCAATGCTGACCATAATAGTTAAAATGGACAATTCGGGATAACCACAACTTAAAGAAGCCTGAACTAACATTAATTTAGATTGGAAACCATTAAAAGGAGGAACACCAGCCATAGCCAAACCACCAAATAATAGCATAATTCCTACTTTAGGGTGATATGCCAAAAGACCTCCCAATTTACGGGTATCAACCTCGTTGGTTGAATGGACAATAGCTCCAAATCCAATGAATAACAATGCAGTGATAACAATTTCATTTAAAGCCTGGAACAAACCGGCAGTTAATGCAAATTGAGTTCCAAGACCTATACCCAAACCTATGAAACCAAGTTCTCCTACAGCTAAAAATCCAATCATACGTCTAAAGTCCGTTTGGGTTAAAGCCATAGATACACCCAATATCATTGCAATAACTGAGAACAATACTATAAGGACTTCAAATATCGGTAATGTTGAGTATATTCTAAACATTATAAGTACAATTGAAATCATTGAAATAACAGTAAATGATTGAAGTAAAGCTGCACCATGAGGCTCTGCCTTACTGTAAATACCAGACTTAATAGTATGGAATGGAGGTAAACCTGATGCATACAACCATCCAAAGAATATTAAACCTAATGATAACAAGAATACTGGAGAGGTAACATCCAAAAGACCTCCGCGAATTATCGCTACAATATCAGTAACGTTAACAGTACCTGTCATAGCCAATAGGAATCCAATTCCTAAAAGCATCATAGGACTTCCAATTGAACCCAAAATCATGTATTTTAAAGCCATTTCATAACTGTAATCAATTGATGATGCCGCTACAATACCCACCTGTGCAAGTGCCAAAATTTCAAAGAACACAAACATGTGGAATATATCGTCAGTGAGTATTAATGCCGTTACAGCAGCAGTACCCATGAATAATAGGAATAAATACGGACCGGACACTTTTTTATACTTGGTTAAATAAATAAAGACAACTAAAAATGTCAAAATTCCTATCATTGCAATAAAACATTGCTGCATGAAATTGAATGAATATGTAATTGCCGGATGATAAACTATATTCGTTATGTTATCAACCATCGGTTCGTATCCGCCAAAGTAGTGCAGACCGTAATTTGATACAATCGGAATAATCGGCAAACAAATTGCAACAACAAATGCCAGAATTCTAATGAGTTTATCAAATTTTGAAAAAGCACTTAAAAGTAATGCTGCCACCATAGGAATAATAACCATCAATGGAATTAGTTCATTCATTATATTCCTCCTGTTTTGATGTGTCAGCCAACATTACACTAGTACTTAAAGTTCCATATTTCCTATAAAGAACCATTACTAAAGCAAGCATAACTGCAAGGGTACTAGCCCCAATTACTATACTGGTAAGTACTAAACCATAAGGAAGTGGATAAGACGCATTTGAAGCAAACCATGCTGGATCCATATTCGGCATTAAAATTGGAACAATACCGCCAGCTTTATAACCAATTCCAACAATGAACAAATTGGCCCCCTCTTCTATAAAGCTGATACCTATGATTTTTTTAATAATATTATCTACAAAGATTGCAGCATAAAGACCAATGACAACTAGAGCAATTGATGTAAATAATATAGCAAGTTGAGTTTCAGCCATCATGCATCACCTCTTTGTGTTTTTTTAACAGCCAATGCAATAAATACAGGAACAATAGCTGCACCCACAATAGCTTGAGTCAATGCAACATCAGGAGCCAGCAATACTTGGAATAAAACTGCAAGAGCTCCTCCGGAAAATCCTGTTAATATCGCTGCTTTTAATAAATCCTTTTGAATGAGGGCAAGAATAGCACTTAAAATTGTTATAATCATTAATATATATTCTATCATCTTACTCCTCCTCAATAATATCTAAAGTTGAAATTGTGAAACGATCATCCGCCTTAAGCTTTTCAGAATCATCATCTTCCAATTCTTGAGCTTTAGCTTTTGGAACAATAAACGGATTTGAATTATCCACATCTTCTTCAACAACATTTAATTCCGCATTATTTTCAACATCTTCACTTTTATAGAAAGCATTAGCTATTGCATGAGCCGTAAATGGTGCTAGAATAAAGTATATTCCTGCAAGCAAATATTGACCTAATCCAATCATTGCTATAACACAAGCAACATCAAAAATCCCAACAATATGAATTCTTCCATAAACAGCATTCTTTCTATTGCTAGAAAGAGTTACAAGACCAACAGCAGACACAATTACTAAAAATGCTGCAATCAATAGGAGGATCGATTGTATAATCTCAACAACCATCACTTATCGCCCCCTGCAACAACAGCAAAAGCAACAGTACCTACAAATCCAAAGAATATTAAAGCTAATGATATATCCCTATAAAAAGCGAGACTCCACATATCACCAAAAATAAGTAAAGCTACAGCAAAAGCTACAACTACAACAGAACTTCCAAGCAGCCCCATTGATGTAGTCCTGTAGGCACTTATCCTCAGTGCAGCAATCATCATTATGACAATTGCCACAATTAAAATATATTTTGAAATAATCAATATGTCCATTAATATCCCACTCGATTAATTTAAATATAAAGAAGCGTCATTTTAACAAATCTACTCTAACATCTTCTTAATATATGGTTCAAAAGGAATAATATCCTCTTTACTTCTTGGAGAAATAGCAGCTACTTTAATAATTTGATTTTCAGAATCTAAATCTATAGATAAAGTTCCTGGAGTTAATGAAATACTATTTGCCAAAATTGTCTGAGAAACAGGTCTTTCTAAAACTGTCTCGACATCTATAACTACAGGATTAATATCTCTTCTCATAATCTTATTAAAGACAACGTCTATCGTTGATTTAATAATTTCGTAAATAAGGTCTAAGAAATAAATTATTCCATAAACAATCCTAGTCAAAAACATTAAACAAGCTCCATTTCAATTGAATTTAAAGTCAAAAAATTGACATTATAATTATACAGTAATATTTATCATGATTATTTATTATAAATGTATGCTTTTGAAAAAAAAATTTATAAAAAATATAAGTAAAATCAGTTTTAAAATTATTAAATAATTTAAAAAAAATTATTTGATTAATTAAATTATTTAAAAGTTAGTGCAAAAAATTTAACTAACATTTTCAATTTTATTTTGTTTTTTGGGCATAATCTGTTCAGTCCATTTTAAGTCATCAACTTGATTTGTGTTATTGCTCCACCATGGTTATCATTTGCAATGTTACCGCCAATATTCTATGTTTTTAGTTTAAAGTATCTACATAGATTGCTACACCATAATTATCTGTCCAGTTATTGTTTAAAATATAATTTTCCAAAGTGTATTGAGCTGAACCACCAATATGAATAGTACCTCCATTGTAATTATCATCATTCCTTCCATTAATAATTTTAAGATTTTTTAATACTATATTATCACTGCTTGAATGAGATGCACTGCAATCTTCTTTTCCTAAACAATCAATAGTATGGTCTTGTCCATCAATAGTTAAATCCTTATTCAAAATAATAATAGTATCATCTGCCCCTTCATAATCCCGAGTTAAATTTAAAACAGAAACCTCAGGAGAGTTATTTATCTCCTTTTGAAGATCATTAAAATTACCCTGATTAGTTGATTCATCCAGAATCGGAGAAGCTTTAACAACTAAACCATAGCAACAAGACACCAAAAAAGGATTATTATCGATATGGCGAGGATTACTATCAACATGATGAATATTTGAAAATGGCCAAAACTTCCATTCAATTAACTCATTATTTCCATCAGATGGAAATACCCGCCAATAATTACCATTTATTTCATCATAAATACCACAATTATATACACAATTTCCTTCATCAGCCATATTATTGAGGAAATAATTATTTTTTAAAGTTAAATGGGCACGGCTTGAATCCAGATAGATTGCTCCACCTTCATCATTACAACGATTATTTATAAAAGTGCATTCTGAAAAAGTAATCCAATTTTCATTATTAATATATATAGCACCACCATCATCATTTTCAGCTTTATTATTAATAAATGAAGCATATTTAACATCTTTATCAAATTTATTAGTGTATATTGCTCCACCATAATCTCTGGCAGTATTATCTTCAAAGAAAGATGGAGTATTTTCTAATATAACTTTAGATGCGTAAACTGAACCTCCTTTATTTTCAGCATAATTCTTTCTAAATGTACAATTATTGATTATTACATCATCTTCTGCACGAATAGCACCACCATAGCATAAAAGAACTTTAGCTCCAACCGCTTTATTATTTTCAAACAAACAATGTCTTACATTAACATTGTCTTCAGCATAAACAGCACCACCATCAACCTTAGCACTATTCCCATCAAACAAAGCATTTACAGCACTAACATCCCACTCAGCATAAACAGCACCACCATTATCATCACCCGCAGTATTATTAATAAAGAAAGAAGAAAACTCACCAGATTCCTGATT
>NZ_JAZTXC010000039.1:0-11062 GCF_045636185.1 Methanobrevibacter sp.
TAAGGGTATTAACTTCAAATACATGTGCTCCAGCATCTTCATAGAGTGAAACACAACTATCAACTATATCCCATTTATTTCTATCTTCAGGATTTAGTATAACAACTTTTTTAGAGTCACGAACCATCTCTTCCACCAGATGTACACTGGCAGGTATTCCATTTTGTTTAGGGCCTGCCCAATCCCTGCAATCTGACAATATAATAACATAAGACTTATTGTTTAAATTTGCCTTTTCCTGAAATGCCTTGAATGCAGAATACATGTCTGATGTTCCATGAACCATCATATTCTTCACTCTTAAATCTTTAACCTTTACAAATGAATCTATAAGGTATTCCTCTTTCAAAGCATCAGTCGTTTCTATAACTTTATTATCAAATTCAAAAGTTCTGGAATGTTTGAATGCAGTTTGTGCAGAAAACATTAACATGAAAAACCAGCTGCTGATCCATTCACATGATCCGCTGATATCATTCAAGAAAAGATGCTCGTTTTTATGTGGCCTTGGTTTAGCCTTAACAAGCTCGATTGGTACGCCACCATATTTCAGATTGGCACGAATAGTTCTGCGCATATCTATTTTATGTGAAGATGATTGGATTTTACGTCTTGAACGTTTGTTGGCTATTCTTCTACCTAATCTTTGACAGATTTCAAGCATTCTTGGGTCAAATCTATTGAGTTTGGTTAAATCCTTGTTCATCAGTTCCCCATCGCGTTCAAGTTCTTTTACTTCATCCAGTAATGGCTGGCCTGACAACATTTTTAACTTTTCATTGTTCATTTTTTCTTTCTGAACCTTCTTATAAGCACTATTCTGCTTTTTAATAACATATTTATTGGATTTTGGCCCTGTGCCTCTGTATGCCTTACCTCTTTCCAGCATCTCATCTGCTTCAGACTTTACCTTTTCTTTTTTGAAAATCTCTTCAAAAATCTTGTTGAATTTAGGAATATCATATTTATCCTTAACATAAATTGCCCGTAAGGCAGTTCTAAGCAAATCCCTATCGGTTTCACCAAGTTCAAGATAAACCTCACTTGCTGAAAAAGTACTTCTAATGCTGACTGGCAGGCCTGCTTCTCTCAATTGATTAGATAAATTAACTATTTTATTTACCATTTTAATATTTCCTGTCTAGGACATCTTTAATGACACGTTTTTTATCACTTTCAGTTTTAATGGCTACACCAACACTCTCTTTCATAGCTTCTGTTGTATTTCGACTATTTAAACTTGAAACTGATTTTACCCAATCCACAGTTCCTCTGACAGAAGGCTTCTTAAGTAAATTAAGATTTCTAATCTCATGAACAATTTTAACAACTTTTGAAACTGTTTCGTCATCAGCCTCTGGAAGTTTGGATTTGACGATTTCAGTTTCCCTTTCAACACTAGGATAAGGAATATATAGGAACAAACATCTGTCTTTTGTTTCATCCAATAGTGATCTTTGTGAGTTTGATGTTAAAATAACAATTAAATCATTTTGTAATTGAAATGTGCCTAAATCATTGATAGTAATTTCCTGTTCACCCAATGCCTGGAGCAGAAAGCTTTCAACTTCTTCATCAGCTTTATCGATTTCATCAATAAGCAAAACTGAATCCTTTTCATTTAGAAAAGCATTTAAAAGTGACCTTCTTATAAAATATTCCTCTTCGAATATGGTATCTTCTTTAGCTTCAGTATTTTTTGCGGCCTCCAAGTGCAACAATTGTTTTTGATAGTTCCATTCACCAACAATCTGTTCAAAAGTAATTCCTTCATAACATTGAATTCTAAAGAAATCCCTATCAAAAGTTTTTGCAACAACTTTTGCAAGTTCTGTTTTACCAACACCCGGAGGACCTTCAATTAACATAGGCTTAGCTAATAAAAAAGATAAAAACAAAGTAGTTGATATTTCTTTATTAGAAACATATTGCTCTTCCAAAAGAGCCTTATCAATATCTTTAATACTTAATTCTTCACTTTGCAAATTTAAACACCAATCAAATTTTACTTAATTAAATTATATAATAAATCTAATTTAAATGTTATGAAAAAAGTTAAATACATTAATGAATATAAAATAGTAATAATATATAAATGGAGGGTGAGAATGAAGTTTGATAATATTGTTATTTTGATTATTGTTGTAGCACTAATTCTATTAACAATGGGTGCTTTTGTTTATACCAGCAACACCAACAGTACAACAAATAATATTACTGATGTAAATCATACTGGAAATCACTCAGGAAATAATTCTGATAACAATCCGTTTTCATTTTTAAATGGAAACAGTAACAGTAATACCCAAAGTTCCAGTAGTAGTTCAAGTTCATCTTCCAGTAGTGGAAGCTCATCCGGTGGCTCATCATCCGGCGGTGGCAGTAGTGATTCTGGCGGCTCATCATCCGGCGGCAGTGATTCCGGCGGCAGTGATTCCGGTGGTGGCAGCACACCTACACCTACTCCTGAACCTTCACGCGACTGGGATATTATAGATGGCTAAAAAAATTAATTTTTAAATTGGTCAGGGTTTTTGAATAATTCAAAATCCTGAACATAATCTTTACCCGTAATCATTGCAATTTCAGCTTTTTGAAGTTCACTTCCAAGATATGCAGCATGTTCCATACGGGTAACAAGATCTTTTTTTATTATTTCTTCATATACTTGTTTTGCAGTTTTTCCAACAATTACTAAATCTGCAGTATTTTTCTTAAAATGAGTTGCAATAATTCTGCTTTCGCTTACAGTAGTTCCATAATCTACATTAATTCTAAAACTGCCTGCTTTATCTCGGATAAATCTCAAAGGCTCGGATAATTTAGCATGTGGAATCCCATCCAATTCATTTTCAATAACATCATTTCTCTTATGCTTATCCTTAAATGCAACAAGATTAATTCCCAAATCTTTTGGTATGGATTTTCTATGCTTTGCAAGAAACATCATTTTGGATGCAGTCGAAAGCTCATAAACGCTGCCCCTAGTTTTTCCACTTTCTTCTGGAGTAAATAATATGCTTACACCTAGTTCCATACCTATTCCTGCCAATAATACGTTTGCTCCACCAGAATCGGCATCCATTAATTCAATTACATTACCTACACCGAAAAACATTGGTGCTTTGTTATCTTCATGAAAATCCCTAAATGCAATAATTGAATCAACAATACTTGCACTGTTAACGGGATCCAATATCAAATCAGCAACATACTTCAAGCCATCAGTGTCTTCAATTAACTGATTCATGAATTCAACCCTTTCTTCAGGAGTCTTTGGTGTAATTCCTTCACTAAAATTAGTTGGAAGAAATACAGCAGGAATTCCCTTTTCCTTTAATAAAGGAGCTACTTTGGATTGATTACCCAAATCCACACTTAAAACAAAATCTATTCCATTTTCGGCAGCTACTATAATTTCATCAGCATTTAATGTGTCTATACTTAACGGTCTGTCACCTACAATGGGCCTTAATGTATTAATTAATTCCGGAATCTTTTCTGAAAAGTCTTCACCTGCGGCCATTCCAATATCAATCATGTCCGCACCACAGTCAACAAAGTATTTGCATTTATTGATTAATGCTTCTTTTGATAAAAACGGTGCATTGGCTATTTCTGCTAAAACCCTCATAGGAAAATCTTCACCAACAGGCAATTTGCCAACCATAATATTATTTGGTTTTTGAAGAAGTTTTTCAATATTTTCAGTGTCATTTTCAAAGTCTTCAATAATTTTGAATGCTTTTTTTCGTTTTTCTTCTTCAATCAATTTATCTGCAGGTTTATCTTCAGATAGTTCAATATTATCGAGCAAATTTAAAACCATAGCTAAATCTGCCCCATCAGTAGACCCCTTAAATGTTGGAATTCCAAGTTCTTTTGTTATTTCACGTGTACCTTTTTTTATTAAACCAGGAACCAAAATCAAATCAATATCATCCAATTGATCTTTAAAATAAGTTTTTACTTCTTTTATAATCATGTTTGGAGTTAAGAAAGCTGCAACTTGTGTATCAGCAATATGAACAATAACATCTTGGGATGAACCTGAAACCACATTTTTTATTAACGGATATGCCAAATTTCCTGTAATTATTAAAACTTTCATAGTAACTCCTCAAACTTATATTATAATTATTATATTATATTAAATCTTTGAAAAAACAACAAATCATTAAAGTAATTAGATAATGTTAAATCTTTTTAATAATTCTTTATTAAACTAAAAGATAACTGTTAAAAAAATAACAAGGAATACAAGCATTATTAATTAAAATTTAAACAAAAGTATTGTAAAATAAAAAATATAACATAAGATTTATATATTTTGTAATTTATAATGATTATACATGATAAATATATGGAGGAAAAATTAATGATTGAAATTCGTTTCCATGGAAGAGGTGGACAAGGTTCCGTAACCGCTGCTGAAATTTTGGCTAAAGCAGCATTCAAAGACGGTAAATATTCACAAGCTTTTCCATTTTTTGGAGTAGAACGTAGAGGGGCTCCAGTTATGGCTTTCACAAGAATTGATGACAAGCCGATAGACTTGAGATATCAGGTCTATAATCCGGACTATGTATTAGTTTTAGATGACGGATTATTGAATGTAGTAGATGTATTTTCAGGAATAAAAGACAGTACTGAAGTTATTATAAATACCGAAACCTTTGAAGGTAGTGGGGCACATGAAGTCCACAGTATTGACGCAACTGGAATTGCATTAGATATGTTAGGTCGTAACATTGTAAATACTATTATTTTAGGATTTTTCGCTAAAAAGACCCAGGCAGTAAGTATTGATTCACTTCTTGAAGTGATTGCGGAAACATTCCCAGGAAAAGTTGGAGAATTAAATGTAGAAGCTACTAAAAAAGCTTATGATATGGGATAGGGGGATTAATATGGTAAGTATAGGATGTGTAATTAAAAACCCAGGTAATAGTAGAAATAACAAAACCGGAAGCTGGAGAACTTTCAAACCAATTTTAGATAAAGAAAAATGTATTGATTGTGATAATTGTATTATCTTTTGTCCAGACGGTAGTGTGAATAAACAACATGATATAGATTACGATTTCTGTAAAGGATGTGGAATTTGTGCACACGAATGTCCTTCCGATGCAATTGAAATGGTAAAAGAATAAAAGAGAGTGATTAGATGGTAAAAGAAGTAATGACCTCAAATAAAGCAGTTGCAGAAGCTGTTAGATTAGCTAAACCACAAGTTATTCCTGTTTATCCAATTACTCCACAAACTACAATATCAGAATATTTAGCACAGTATGTTGCTGATGAAAAAATTGCTGCTAAATATGTAAAAGTAGAATCAGAACACAGTGCAATAAGTGCTGCTGTTGGAGCTAGTGGTGCTGGAGTAAGAGTATTTACAGCAACATCTTCACAAGGATTAATGTTAATGCACGAAATTTTATTTGCAGCGGCTGGTATGAGAACACCATTCGTTTTAGCTGATGCAAATAGGGCAATTTCTGCTCCATTAAATATTTGGAATGATCAACAAGACTCCATTGCTCAAAGAGATGCTGGATGGTTACAAATTTATGTTGAAAATGCTCAAGAAGCATTAGATACCACTTTAATGGCTTACAAAATTTCAGAAAATCCTGATGTATTGCTTCCATCAATGGTATGTTTAGATGGATTTATTTTAACACATACAGTTGAACCGGTAGAAATTCCAGATCAAGAAAGTGTAGATAAGTTTTTACCTCCATACGTTCCAGAACATGCATACCTTGATCCGAAAGAACCAATGTCTATTGGTAACTTTGCTGACCCAGACTATTATACTGAAGCAAGATATGCGATGCAAGTTGCAATGGATAATTCAATCGAAGTTATTCAAAAAACTTGTGATGAATTTGCAGAAATATTCGGAAGACAATATGGTCTTGTTGAACCCTACAAAACCGAAGATGCTGACATTATATTTGTTGCAATGGGATCACTTTGTAGTACAATTAGAGGAATTGTTGATCAATTAAGAGACCAAGGTGAAAAAGTAGGTTTACTTAAAATTAGAGCTTACAGACCATTCCCAGTTGAAGCAATTAACGAAGCAGTCAAAAATTGTGATAAAATAGCTGTTATTGATAAAAACTTCTCATTTGGAATTGGTGGAGCACTTTATGCTGATATGAAAGTTAAAATTGACAAAGAAATATATGGATTCGTTGCCGGTTTAGGTGGAAGAGACATAACCCCAGAATACATATTAGAAGCATATGAAAAAACAAAAGTGCCAGAAAAAGATGTAACCTGGATAGGACTTAAGGAGGAATAGATATGGTAGATATACCAGATAAAGATTTATTAGCACCAGGACACAGAGGATGTGCTGGTTGTGGAGCATCTATTGGTGTAAAATTAGCTCTTAATGCTTTAGGCGAAAATACTGTAGCTATTTCTGCTACAGGATGTCTTGAAGTTATGACTACACCATACCCAGAATCTGCATGGGAAGTTCCATTTATTCATGTAGCATTTGAAAACTCAGGTGCTGTTGCATCCGGTGTTGAAGCTGCATTAAGAATACAAGGAAAAGATGATGTAAATGTTGTTGCTTTCGGTGGTGACGGAGGAACTGTAGATATTGGTCTACAATCCCTTTCAGGAGCTATGGAAAGAGGACACAACATGCTATACATTTGTTACGATAATGAAGCATATATGAATACAGGTATTCAAAGAAGTGGAGCAACTCCTTTTGGTGCAACAACAACTACTTCACCACAAGGTAGTGCAAGTTTCGGAGAAGATAAACCTAAAAAAGATATGCCTATGATTATGGCAGCACATGGAATTCCATATGTAGCTACAGCATCAATTGCATACCCAGAAGACTTTGTAAACAAAGTTAAAAAAGCAGCTTCAATCGAAGGTCCTGCTTATATACACTTACAACAACCATGTACAACCGGTTGGGGATATCCTTCTGAAAAAACAATTGAAATGGGCAGATTAGCTGTAGAAACTGGATCTTGGATATTATATGAAATTGAAAACGGTGAATTCAGTATTACTTTTACACCTGAAGAAAGAAAACCTGTAAAAGAATACTTATCACAACAAAAAAGATTCAGACACTTGCAAGATGAACAAATCGAAAAAATACAAAAATACGTAGACGCACAATGCAGTGAATTAGGATTATAGGAGGAAAACTATGGAAAAAATTTCCGTAAATAGTAATATGTGTGATGGATGTCTCAACTGTGAAAACATGTGTGCATCTGTTCATACAGCAGCTAGAATAAAAATCATAGAACATAAATCCTCCTTCTATGGTATTGTATGTCAACATTGTGAAAGTGCACCTTGTATTAAAATCTGTCCAACCGATGCTATTTCAGACGAAAAAGTTGATACAACAAAATGTATCGGTTGTGGATTATGTGTAATGGTTTGTCCATTCGGCGCAATGACTTACACAGCAAGCATTGCTGAAAAATGTGATTTATGTGCTGACAGAGAAGAAGGCCCTG
Organism: Methanobrevibacter sp.; assembly: GCF_045636185.1. Lineage (GTDB taxonomy): Archaea > Methanobacteriota > Methanobacteria > Methanobacteriales > Methanobacteriaceae > Methanocatella. The sequence goes on from NZ_JAZTXC010000039.1 coordinate 7,515, forward strand.
CATGTATCAAAGCATGTACTAAAAGAGCTATTTCAGTTGTTGATCCGGCTAAAATTAAAGCCAAAAATCAGCAAAAATTCTTGTCTAAACTTGCAGGAATTTACGAACCAGATCAGAAAAAAGGTGGCTTTGTCCACGTGATTACAAGTCAAGCTAGAGCTAGACTGGCCCTAGATGAATAGGAATAATTCTATGAATTGTTTAAATTGTAAAACTTGTGAAAGTGATTGTCAACTTAAAGAAGTTGACACACCTTCTTTATTTTGTATGAACTGCCAACCATCAGAAGCACCATGCCTAAAAGAATGTCCAAATAATGCTATTGAAGTATTAGGTGGAGCTATTACCATTAATGAAGAAAAATGTGATAGATGCAAACAATGTGAAGATGTTTGCCCTATTGGAGCTATTCACATTTAACTGAAATATTTATAATCCTTTAAAACAAAAAATAGTATTAACTAAATTTTACAGGGTTTTTATTTTGATTACTAAAGATACTATTAGAGATAAAGTTTATGAATTATATAAAGAGGCAGTTATTGTTCTCGGTGACGATGTAAAAAAAGCGCTTGAAGATGCACTTGAGATAGAAGAACATGATTTAGCCAGATTGAATATTGAAGCTATTTTAAAAAATATTGAAATTGCAGAGGAAAAGGGCATTCCGATGTGTCAAGATACTGGCCTTCCTGTCGTTTTTGTGAAACTAGGTAATGTTGAAGTTGAAAACTTACGCCAAGGAATAGAAGAAGGAATTAAAAAAGCAACAGAAGAAATTCCAATAAGGCCAAATATCGTAGATCCATTATCCCGTAAGAATACAAACATCAATGTTGGAGATTACATACCACCAATAGATATTGAATTAATTGATGAGGATTATCTTGAAATAACCATTTTACCTAAAGGATTTGGTTCAGAGAACAATAATGCTTTAAAAATGGCATTGCCTGCCGAAGGTATTGAAGGAATAAAAGAATTTGTAGTAGAATCAGTTCTTAAAGCTAAAGGAAAACCATGCCCTCCAACAGTAGTCGGTGTAGGTATTGGAGGAACTTCAGATTTATGTTTAAAATTAGGTAAAAAAGCATTGCTTGGAAAAGTAGGTGAAAGAAATCCTGATTCTGAAATAGCTAAATTAGAAGAGGAAATTCTAGCTGAAATTAATGCATCAGGAATAGGACCAATGGGACTTGGCGGAAAAACAACCACTTTAGATGTGAAAATATTAAAAGCACATACCCATACTGCAGGCCTTCCAATTGGAGTTTGTATCCAATGCTGGGCAGACAGGCATGCCACCGGAAGAATCTATGATAACTAGATTCTTTTAAAATTTATTTTCTAAAAATTTTTACAAAAATAATATAATTATATCACCACATGCAGATAACATAATCCAAGTAATAAATTATATAACAAACCATCAACAATTTTATGATTAATGTACAATTAAAATAAATGGTTAACAGCAACCATTATTTTTAAAACCTCTAGAATCAAGAATTTAAATGGCATAATAATTAAGAAAAATTGGAAAAATTAATTCAATCTAAAAGTACGTGGAGTAGTAGGCCTTGGAATATTATCATGAAATTCAATAGCTACATCCTTAATTTCAACAGAAATATCACCAATACGTTCAAAAGCTTTAATTACCCTAAATAAATAAATAAAGTAATTAGAACGTTCTTTTTCATCAAATGAACTTTCAGCCATTTGAGTTGCAATCAAATTAATAGATTTAGCTTGAAGAATATGTATTGATTCTTCTAATTCCATAATATCATCTTTTATATCAGTACGACCTTCCAAAAAAGCAGACATGGATAAACGAAGCATTTTTTGAGCAGTCTTATACATTTTCTTTAACTTTCTAAGAATGTCATTACCAACTTCATATACATCATTAATTACAAATTTCGCAATATGACCGCAGTAGTCTCCAATACGTTCCAAATCATATGCAACTTCATTATACAAAACAGATTTTGAAAATTCGGAATGCTGATTAATACTTACAATAGTCTCTACAGATGTTCTGATTTTTTCCACCATATTATTTGTAGCATAATCCATTTCTAAAGCATTATTGGCTTTATTCTCATCAGATTCTAAAATAGCATCAAATGACATTTCAAGCTGAGCATGAACATGTTTTGCCATGTTGAATAACATGTCATTAATCAAAACATTTCCTGAAACATTATTTGGAGTTACATATTCCCCTAATGATTCAACAATTTTTTCATAACTCTTCATGTCAATACTATAAGCTCTTTTAATAGTACCCTCTTTAATTAATGGCTGTATTAATTGAGTCACATATCTGCGTGAAATGCCAAGACGCTGAGCAATTTCATCTTGAGTAGCAGGATTTTCATACAATATTAAATCCAAAATCTCCTTTAATGTTTTGTTTTTCTTAGACATGCTATCTATCTTTTATAATCATCCAGTAAGTCATTTGATTCAAATCGTATTTGATTTGAAGATTCATTAATATGTTTTCTAAATTTTCTTTGATTAGCATTAGGACGATTGTTAATATTGCGATGTTGTTTAGGCTCATTACTATACTCCTCTACTCTTCTAGGAGCTTGCCTTTGAACATTTCGTTTTCTTTGGTTCGTATAAACATAACCTGCATCCGCATGTTGGTTTTGTTTAAAATCCCTTTCGGATTGATTTGCTAACTTTAAAATCCTAAATATAACAAATGAAATTAATAAAAATGCAATAATAGCTATAGGCAAATCGAAATGGATGAATATTCCATCATAAACATCTGTAATGGAATTTCCTAAGTCCACAAATCCACGGGCAAGAAATATCAATCCAACAATAGCTAAAATCATACCATGCTCCTTTTTAACAACATTTGGTTTTAGTACAATAGGATATGCACTAATAAATAATAATGCGAAACCTAATAATCTATATAAATTATTATCTGCCAAACCCTGAATTGTTAAAAAGAATTTATCAAAAAAGTATGGTAAAATTCCAATTTCTGCCAGCAAAGCCAAAATTAATAATAATTGAATAAAAGCTATAACTATCAATGGAATCACATATACAATATCCCATTCAAAATCCGGACTAAAAGTTGTTTTAGAAACCGGATCCTCCAATGCTTCAGAAAGCATAGTATAAAGAACGGAAAAAAGGACTGAACCAATAAGAGTACCAGCTATACCTAAAATATAGGTTAATATGGTGACTAAACCTGAAATAGCACCCACTAATATGATTTTTTTATGATTCATGATAATTACCTTTATAAAATTAATATGGTTAATAGTATAATTTTCAACCAATTTAAACTTTAAGTTCATACTATAATTTATACTTTTTGATTAACAGAACTTGAAAAAAATAATATAAAAAAATTCAAATAAAAAAAATAAAAAATTCTTCTAAAAATGAGTCTGTAAAATTTTATAGGCTTCTTTCAAATTTTATTTTTTACAGTTGAAATTTCACTTCGATGAAAATACTCTCTAATTTTTCTTTGATTCTAATTTAAATGATTAAAAAATAGT
>NZ_JAZTXC010000040.1:0-4043 GCF_045636185.1 Methanobrevibacter sp.
AAATAAAATTACATACTATATAATAATATGGGGGAAAAGACAATGAAACATATAAATAAAGTCCTCTTGTTTCTAATTATATTAGTAATCGTGCTTCCTATTAGCTTTGCTAGTGATAATTCAACTTCAATTAATGAAAACTCAGTATTAAGTGAAAATAATGGATTTTTATCTTCATCAGATATTTATTTTGATTCATCACTAACAGTAGATGGGAATGGAAGTCAAGAAAGTCCTTATAATCATTTAAATTCAAATAGATTAGTTGATAACAGTGTTGCTCATTTTTCAGATGGGGAATATACGTTGGATATGGCAAAAAGTTTTTCCAATTTAACAATTGTGGGAAGAAATCCTTCAAATACTATTATTAATGGTAATTCTTTGCAATTATCATCTAATAATGTTTTATCTTTATATAATATAACATTAAATGATTTAACAATACGAAATAATTATAATTTCACAGCTACAAATGTTATTTTTGAAAACAGTGCGGGTAACTATAAAGGAAGTCATGGCAATGTATTTGGTGGTGCAATTTATTCCAGTTCTGGAAATGTTTTGATTGATTCTTCTACCTTTAGGAATAATAATGCAACCTATGGGGGTGCGATTTATACAGCTAATACAAATTTAAAAATCATTAACTCTATTTTTGAAAATAATCATGCTTATAAGTATGGTGGTGCAATAGCCAATGAAAAAAATTCTACTTTAGATATAACTAATACATTATTCTCTAATTGTTATACTTTAACTAATGCTGGTGGGGCTATTTATGCAAAAGAATCTACCTTAACTGTTAGGAAGTCTAATTTTACAGCATGTAATGCTACTTTTGGAGGAGCAATCTGTGATTTAGGTTCAAGTTCTATCATTAATTCTATTATTGCTGATAATAATATAGCTGATTATCAGGGCGGTGCATTTTATAAAATGTATGGAAAAATGAATATAACATCATCAGTATTTGACTCTAATAAAGCAGTTAGTGGCGGTGCAGTTTTTCTAGATAATTCATCAGAAATACTTATTTTATCATCTAAATTTTCTAATAATGAAGCTATTAATGATGGTGGTGCAATTTATACTATTTTAAATACAAAAGAAACAGTTTCATTAAATAATTATAATCATAACAAAGCGAAAAATGAAAAAAATTATTATAAAAGCCCAGGTTATGATTTATTTATTGGAAATGGGAATTATGTCCAATATGTTGGCGATTTCTCATTTAATGGTGTGTTACCTTCAAAATATGACTTAAGAGATTATAATCAAGTTACACCAGTTAAAAATCAAAAATCCAGTGGAAACTGTTGGGCGTTTACTTCACTTGCTGCTTTAGAATCTTGCATTTTAAAAGCTTCAGGAGAAAGTTTCGATTTATCAGAAGAAAACATGAAAAATATAATGGCATATTACTCCGATTATGGTTGGGAATTAGAGCCTAATAAAGGCGGATATGATGATATGGGTGTTGGATATCTTGTAAGTTGGCTTGGTCCTATTGAAGAAGATTTTGAAAAATTCAGTGATTATACTGTATTGTCTCCAGTTTTAAACGACACTATTCATGTTCAAAATATAATTTATTTAACTCGTACTGATTACACAGATAATGATGCCATAAAAGAAGCTCTTATTAAATATGGTGCTGTTGCGACAGGTATCTATTATGTCAGTTCATATATGAAATCTAATAGTTATTATTACAGTGGAACCAGTCGTCCTAATCATGCAGTTACCATTGTTGGATGGGATGATAATTACTCCAAAAATAATTTTAAAACTGCTGCACCTGGTGATGGAGCTTGGATTTGTAAAAACAGCTGGGGTGAGACATGGGCTAATAAAGGTTATTTCTATGTTTCATATTATGATACAAATTGTGCTAGATTGGGAGCTTATGATAAATCCACATACACTATTATTTTAAATGATACTCTTCATTACGATAAAAACTACCAGTATGACATTATTGGAATTACAGATTATTTAATAACCGGTAATGAAACATTATGGTATGAAAATATCTTTAAAGCAACTGATAATGAGCTTTTAACTGCATTTTCTACTTATTTCAATGCCACTACAGATTGGACAGCTCAAATTTATGTTAACAATGCTTTAAAGCTTACTCAAAATGGTGTGTCTGTCCCTGGTTATTACACATTTAATTTAGATAATGCCATACCTTTAAAAACTGGCGATACATTTAAAATTGTTATAAAAATTTCAACTCCAGGTAAAATAGCATCTGTTCCTATTTCTGAAAAAGTTAGATCAAATAGAATTCTTTATTCTAAAGGAATATCATTTTTCAGTTTTGATGGTAAAAATTGGATTGATTTGTATGATTATGAAGCAGATTTTCCTGAATACGGTCATAGTTATGAATCACAGGTAGCATGTATAAAAGCATTTACAACTTATTACTCCAGTTCTAGTATAGCTCTTGATAATCTCAAATCCGTATCTGTCGATACTCCATTCAATGTTGTTGCTACGGTTACAGACAGTCAGGGTAATTTAATCAAGGACGGTAGTGTAGTATTCACAATAGACTCAAAGAATTTCACTGTTGGTGTTGTAAATGGTAAGGCCACATTAAATACTCAATTGTCTTCAATCGGAACTTATAACATTTTAGCTACTTATAATGGTAATGTCTATTCAGATTCTTCAATTTCAAAGGTTATTAATGTAATTGAAAAAAATGCTAATTTGACATTAAATATTTCAGATATAAACTATGGGGATAAGTTAATTATTATAAATTCATTAACAAGCAATGGTTTATATATTTCAGATTACATTAATGTGACAATCGGTTCTAAAACCTATTTAATTCATTCCAATACTCAGACTTCAATAAATGATATTTTAAATCCTGATAAGTATACTGCTTTTGGATATTATTCAAACATTGCAACCGCAAACACTACATTTAATGTAGGCAAAGCTCCATTGTCAATTAATTTAAATATTGTTAAAACTGATGTTGATGGGGTTAATATCACTGTCACTCTTTCAAAACCTATTAATGATACTATTTCCGTTTATGTTAATTCTAAATTAAATACTGTTAAATTGACTAATGGAAAAGGTGTTTTAAGTTTAAATAATTTAGATTATGGTCGTTACAATGTAAACACTTCATATTCAAGTAAATATTATCAAAATGCTAATGCTAGTGCTCAGTTTAGTGTAGATTATATTAAGACTAATCTAAATGCAGATAACTTGGTCATGTATTATCGCGATGGAACAAAATTGACGGTTTCATTAAAGGACAAAAATAACAATCCACTGCAGAATCAAGAGATTAAGATTTATCTTAATGGTGTTGAAAATAAGAAGGAAACTGGTAAGGATGGATCAGTATCAATGGGAATTAATTTAAATAGTGGAAATTATCAGGTTTTAATTAACTATTCTGGCAGTAATATTTATTTAAATTCATCTATATCAAGAACTATAACAGTCAAATCAACTATTATGGCATCAGATGTTGTTAAATATTATAGAAATGGAACTCAATATTATGCTACTATTTTAGATTACAAAGGCAGGCCAGTGGCTAATACTGATGTCACTATGAATATTAATGGTGTACTTTACACAAGAACAACAAATTCTCAAGGTGTTGTACGTTTAAATCTTAATTTAAATCCAGATAAATATATTTTAACCATTTTTAATCCAGTAACTGGTGAGCAGTCTGCTAATAATATAACAATTCTATCTAGATTGGTTGAAAATCATGATTTAGTTAAATATTATAGAAATGCTTCAAAATATTCTGTTAAGGTGTTGGATGAAAAAGGATCTCCATTATCCGGTGCTGAAGTTAAATTTAATATTAATGGTGTATTTTATACAAGAATAAGTGATTCAAATGGTGTAGCTAGTTTATCTATTAATTTAAACCCTGGAACATACACTATTACAGCAGAATACGATTCATCAATGGTTTCTAATACCATTAAAGTATTGAGCACAATTAAGGCTGAAGATATGGTCATGAAATATCGTGA
>NZ_JAZTXC010000041.1:0-7018 GCF_045636185.1 Methanobrevibacter sp.
AACAATATTAATCATTATTTTATGAGATTGATTTTAAATTCAGTGATGCTAAATGGATTTTGATTTTAAACTAATTAGGAACAATATTTCTCACATAAGGTATTTTTTTCATTATATATAATATCAAAATAGATAGTGGAATAACAATTAATGGAATTATTATTGTAGTTGAAAATGATGTTAAATCCATTTTTAAGCTGCGGGAAATTACTATGATTAAATAAAAGTGAACCATATATAGTCCAAATGTATATGGCTTAAAGAAATATAATATTTTTTTAAATTTATTGGTAAAGTCATAATTATTACATAACTGTTTAATAAAAATCCAAACAGCAATTGAATACACAATCGTAGATGGATAAGCATATGATTTAAATATATAAGTTGATTGATGGGTAGTATCATAAACTGATTGTGTTGGCAAAAACATAGCTAAAAGGCCTAATATGCCAAATGCATAAAATATAATTCGATATTTTTTGCTTAAATCGACTTCATTTAATACATATCCCAATAATGGATAAATAAACAGTCCGCTTGAAAAAATGAATTCTGGACGTATGTTCAGGGGAATAGCAAAAATTTGGATTAAAGAAGGTATTAAAGAAACAAATATAAAAATTAATATGGAATAAAATGTGAAAAGTTTAATTCTTTTTTCTTTAGGAATGCTGTTTAAAAGGGGTATGATGAGATATATTGCAAATAACGGTATAAAAAACCACATTATGCTTCCTTCTATGCAGTCATTATAAAGAAACAATAAAATATTTCCTTCTACTGGTATTTTCATGTAGTAAATTCTAAATAAACAATAGAAAATAACCCAGAATATAAATGGAATTCCTACTTTCTTAAAACGTTTTAAAAAATAGGTCTTGGTGTCATATCTTTCACGATAATCCATTAAAGTTGCACCTGAAATCATATAAAAGATAGGAACTGCAAAAAATAACAGACACATTATGAAATTGGTTATAATCCAAAATCTGGAAGGACATGCACTATCAAAACGTATTAGTGATCCATGTAAAATAACAACAGAAATTGCTGATATGACTGATAAACAAGTAATGTAGTAAATATCTTTTTTATTATCAACAAAATTAGCGCTCATAATATTTGCATTCCTTTTAATTACTAATTAAATATATTTCTATTTAAATATTTAATATTTTTTAGTTTTTTTATATTTTTTTGATTTTAAGTGATACTCTTTTCTAATATTACTTATTTTGACTTAAAGTTTAATGTGAAATTATGTATTTATCATTTGGACGATTATTTTTTAGATTTGAATATGGAAAAACTTCTATTCAAATTGTTATAGGTACTACATTAATGACAATATTTTTATTATATTTTAGATAAATATTATATTATTATTGGGAGGATTATTTATGAATAAGAGTGATTTGGAAAGAGACTACTTTATGCTTAAAGGGCCACTTGCAAAAAAGGGTTATGACTGGTGGTGGCATTCTCTTACTGCATATAACAAAGAAACGGGTGAAGCAAAACCATTTTTCATTGAATATTTTGTGTGTAACCCTGCTTTAGCTGAGGATAAACCTACTTTAGGTCAGAGTCCTGAAAATAAAAAATTAGGCAAAAAGCCTTCCTACTTCATGATGAAGGTAGGAACATGGGGTAAAAATCCAAAACAGATTCATAATTTTTATTCAATGAAGGATTTTCAATGTCCGGATAATGAGTTGGATATTCGTGTGGGAGATTGCTCACTAACGGAAACCCATATGTCCGGTTCATGTACAGTAACCGAAGAAGATGCTAAAAGCCATCCCGAATATATGTGTGATGCCGGAGATATGAGATGGGATTTGGACATTGATAAACAGATTGCGTTCAATGTCGGTTATGGTGCAAACGGATTGTTTAGGAAATTAAACTCTTTTGAAATGTTTTGGCATGCTGAAGGAATTAAAACAGAATACAGTGGAAGTATTTGGCTTGATGGTGTTGAATATGAAGTTATTCCTGAAAAATCATTTGGATATGCTGATAAAAACTGGGGTGGGGACTTTACCTCTCCATGGCTTTGGATTTCATCATGTAATTTAACTAGCCTTAAAACAGGTAAAAAATTAAATAATTCTGCATTTGAAGCTGGTGGCGGAAGGCCAAAAGCATTTGGAATATCTATTCCACGTAAATTATTAATCGGATTTTATTATGAAGGAACCATGTATGAATACAACTTTGCAAGGTTCTGGAACATGGTAAAAATTGATTTTGATTTTGAAGAGGGGGATGATGTCCATACATGGCATGTTAATGCATCTAATAGAAATTCACGTATGGAAATGGTATTGTACTGTAAACGTGATGAAATGATGTTCATTAATTATGAGGCTCCCGATGGGCAAAAACGTCACAATCGTTTATGGAACGGTGGAAACGGTTGGGGTGAAATTAAATTGTACAAAAAAGACGGTACATTAATTGACCATGTAAAAATGGAAAATGCTGGCTGTGAATATGGGGAGTATGATAAATAATGATATGGACTGATGTTCTGGCGTTAATTGTTGTTTATATTTATGTTGCGGCCATATTTGTAATAGCTGAAAAGGTTTTAAAGGCCAAGCCTGAGGTTTCACGTAAATTTTTACATATTATGGTAGGTAATATGATATTTGCCATGCCGTTTTTCTCTGATCCTTGGGTAATGGTGTGGTTTTTAACTTTGCCGATTACAATAGCTTTATTCTTCCTGACTGAATATTCTCCTATTAAAATCGAAAACAGTGTAACTGAATCTGGTCATGCTTTAGGTTTATTCTTCTATGCAGGTATTTGGACGGTATTAATTGCTATATTTTCCAATCATCTGTGGATTGTTGCACTGGCTATCGTGCCTATGGTATATGGTGACGGATTTGCAGCATTAATAGGTCAAAAATTCGGTAGAGTCAAATATAAAGTATTCGGTGGTGAAAAATCATTGGAAGGATCTCTTACAATGTTTGTAGTAACAACTGTAATGAGTGTATTTGTCTGGATGGTTTTCTTAACAATAGGATATCCAATGCCTAACTTTAATTTGGCAGCTATTTTAGGAATTTCTGCTGTTGCAACTATTTGTGAAGCTTTAAGTTATGGTGGAATTGATAATTTAACGGTTCCTGCTTTGACTTCAATTTTATATTATTTGGTAACTATTACATTATAGTTACTTTCACTTTCTATTTTTTGCATTTCAAATGTGTATTTATGCATCTTGGTTGAAGTGATAATTAGGCCTTTATATATTATTGTCCTAACTATTATTAACGAATACACAGAGGTTATGTAAATGAATGATTATGAAAGAGCAGCTGAAAAGGTTGATAACAAACTTAGATTTTATAGAAACTTTATACCTTATGTTTGTATAAATGCATTTTTAGCTATAATTAATGCAATATGTTCACCACACTTTTGGTGGGTTTTGTTTCCAGTATTTTTCTGGGGAATTGGTGTATTAAAAGACTTTTTAAAAGCGTTTGTATTTCAAGATATTTGTAGCGATGAATATCGTGAAAGAAAAATCGCACAAGAAATGGAGAAATTATCAAAATGAAAGTAAATTTGTTCTTTTCAAGAGATGTTGAAGATCCGTATGCTGATATTCACACAAATGAGCTAACGGACAATATTCAAAAAGCAATTAATCTTCTGGAAGATGAATCAGGTAGTGACATGCTTGCAGTTAAAAAAGGAAAGGATATTACCTTTTTGGAGTATGATGAAATTTTCATGATTCGCGTTGAGGATAAAGTTGTTAAGGTTTATACTCATGATGATGAATATTCAGTTAAGAAAGCATTATATCAGGTTGAAGAGTCTCTGGATCAGTCTTTTGTTCGTATATCAAAGACAACTATCATTAATATTAAAAAGATTGATCGTGTGGCTCCATCCTTAAAGGGGATGATGTTTATAATGATGAAAAATGGTTTGAAGGATAATATTTCAAGAAAATATTTGCCCGAGTTTAAAGAGGCATTGGGTTTGTAGGTGTTAATGATGAAAGTCACAGATATAATACAAAGACTTGCATTGGGCGCATTTGTCGGTTGTTTCATTGTTTCATTAATTGAGGTATTGATGGCATTTCAATCAGGACCGCAGAATGTTGTTTTTTCAGGATATGATGTAATTAATGCATTTTTCGGTTCGATTGTGATTGGATGGGCATTTTCTTTAAGTGGTTTGATTTATGACAGGGAAGATTTATCCCTTCCTTTACAGGTATTGTTTCAGATGGTAATCGGTTTTACTGTGTTGTTCAGTGTGGCTATCTATTTGGGATGGTTACCATTAACTTTCGGCATTGGCGTAATAATCCAATGGGTTATTATTGCAGTTATCTTTGCAGCAGTATTCTGGTTAGGTTTTTATGCATATTATTATTTCGAAGCTCGAGAAATAAATCAAAAATTAGAATAAATAGAGTATTATGGGGATTTAACCCCACATCTCTTAAATATATACAAATGGGTGAGTAATATATTTATTGTTAATATCAATAACAATAGTTATTTACAATTAAAACTATTGTTATATTTATTATATAAATATTATTGTTTTTAGTTATAATGTGTCATTAGTTATTTTCACACCCAAATTGTATGCGGAGTCCAAATCTTTGGGGAATTGTTCTTTAAGAGTTTTTTCTTTTTCTTTTTCGTCAAACAGATAATTTTCATATAATGAATAGTCTTTAAACTGGTATGTGTCATATACTTTCAGTGAATATGGCTGTCCGAAAGTATAGGAAAGATAATCCTCAGTTGTTTTAAAAACATTATCTTTATAAATTTCATCGGATAACTCTTTTTTAACATTCATTGAATAGATTATTCCATTAGGTTTTTTGCAGGCCAGTGATTCTTTTCCGTAAACCAGTTTAGAAAACATCAATCTTTCTAAAAAGCTTTTCAATTCACCGGTAATGCCTCCAAAGTATATGGGACTTGCAAATACCACAGCATCGCTTTCATGGATTTTTGGAAGTAATTCCCTTAAATCGTCTTTAATCGGGCATTCGCCATAGTATTTTCCACCAATCTTTTTGCAGTGAAAACAGGATTTGCATCCCTTGTAATCCAAATCATATAATCTTATTGTATTAATGTTAAATTCTTCAGCATTATTTTTTGTTAATGTATCATTAATCCCGTCTTGAACTCTATTTAGGAGTTTTGTTGTGTTATATTTCTTTCTTGGTCCACCATTAATTAGATAAAATTCCATTCAATCACCTTTAAATCCACATTCCGAACAGGTCTTTGTCTGAAAATGAATTATTCCGCCGCATTCGGGACACATCCATCTTTCACGATCTTGCGCCATCATTTTTCCAATGCCTGTAGTTTTAATTCTTTTAGCACTGTCCAATGTATTAAAATCATGTCTCTTGACATATTTTTTGGAATGTTTTTTTATTAAAGGACATGGAAATTCGCTGCATCGGCCACAGTAACTAAAATTCTTAGTGTCAAAGCAGGATTTGATTTTACATTTCAAACTGGCTTTACTTTTGCCGTCGTCTCCAACTAAGCATCCGACACAGGGGTTTTGGTATCTTTCACAGCTAATACAATTAACTCCACAGGGAGCGAATAACTTTGAATCAATAGTATCTGGCATTTTCATAGTATCTCTACAAAAAAGTTATATTGATTTAAAAATAAATAATTATTGTAAAAAATCGGATTGATTCAAATGACATTAATTATTCATCCTGAAGTAGCAAACTTAAAAGACCAGTTATCACAGCTAATTTTTCAATATGATAATTTAATAAGTCATGTGGGTCCGGAAATTGAAAGGCAATATGTTTTAAAGTTTGGAAGATATGAATATAAATTATATGAACTGGAACTTAAAATCGATAAATTAAGACGAAAGCTTCAGCTGATTCAAATTGAAATTAACCATGAAAATCCAATTGATTTGGACAAGATTGAAAAGATACTGCAGGAAGAGTTTGAAGAATATGAAAAGCAGGTACATGATCAAATAGATGAAATTAAATTTCTTGAAGAAAACACTCCTGAAAAATTGTCAGAAAGTGATACAAAGAAACTTAAAAAACTTTATAGAATGCTTATTAAAAAACTGCATCCTGATTTAAATCCTAATCAGACATTCTTTGAATTGAATTTATTTTATAGGGCTGTGTATTGCTTTGAACATGGCGATTTGAATGGTTTGGAATCTGTTGCAGCTATCCTTCCTGAAAATGCCGGAGAAGAAACCTCTCAAATAGATGACTTGAAAAGACTGGTTAAAGAGTATGAAGATAAAATAATGGAACTCAAGAAAAAGTATCCATTTAATAAAAGAGAATTGCTAGAAGATGAAGATTCCGGCATGAAATATAAGGATATGCTTTTGGAACTGATTGAAGATAGAAAAAAAGATATTGAAACTCTTGAAAATGAGATAAATGATTTGATTTAAATGGCTAATATTCAAAAACCCGATTCGGACATAACGGATATTGTTGGTTTTATCCAAAAAGGAGGTAAGGTTAAACCTTTCTTAAAGGATATTTTCTTAATAAAGACATATGTTGCGGGTTTATTTTATATTGAATATATTGATGAGATTTTTCCTTTAATTCGTCCGGGTGATAGACTGGATTTGTTCCGTGAAGCTTCAAATGAATATGACAAGCATGCTATTCTAGTCAAGTATAATGGTCAAAAAATAGGTTATGTTCCGCGAAAGGATAATTACGTATTGTCTAAGTTAATGGACGGCGGAAAGCAGCTATATGGTGTTGTTAAAAGTACTGGTGTAGATGAGGTCTATGAAGGTGATGAAGTTAAATTCATTACTTTTAAAATTTTTCTAAAAGAGTCTAAAAAACATTAACTTTATATGTACTTAAAACAAATATTTTATTACTGTTAAAATTTTAGCAGTTTGCTTTTTTTGGGATAAGTTCCCATTGGATGTGGCTTTTATAGCTGAACAAAAAAAGGTGAAATTTATGTATAAA
>NZ_JAZTXC010000042.1:0-4479 GCF_045636185.1 Methanobrevibacter sp.
TCCTGAATTAACTCTTGATATTGACAATATTGCTTTTGGTGATAATTTAGTTGTTAGAAATACTTTAGATAGTAACTTGACATATGATTTAATTCTTGAAATTGATAATAGGAATTATACAATTCAGTCTAATTCAGAGTATGTGCTTCCTGTTGTTTTGGATGTAGCTACTTATAATGCAATTTTATATTTCAAAGGAGACGGCAACTATAATAAATGCAATACTTCTGCAGCATTTTTAGTTACTAAACATGTTCCTAATTTAACTCTTGATATTGAAAATATTACTTATGGTGATTATTTAGTTGTAATTAATACATTGGATAATAATTTAACATATGATTTGACTCTTGAAATTAATAATAAGAATTATATTATTAGGTCTAATTCTACTTATAAGATTCCTGATTTGTTTGATGCAGGTGTTTATGATGTCATTTTAACTTTTGCTGGTGATAATAATTATAATTCTACTGTTCAAAAGACTAAAGTTTTAGTTGATAAATATGCGCCGAATCTTAGCTTTGATATTGATGATGTTGATTACGGTGAATATATTTCGTCAAATATTAAGTTAACGGGTTTTGATGGCTTATTGTTAAATGAAAATGTTGTTTTAACAATTAATAATCAAAATTATACTTTTTCAACAAATAATGAGTTTATTATCCCGATTTTGTTAAATGCTTCTAATTATCCTGTTAGTGTTAATTTTAAAGGTAATGGTAATTATAATAATGTCAGTAAAACTGCTAATGTTAATGTTAATAAGATTAATCCAAAAATTTATTCTACTATTAACAGTGTAATGTATGGGGAGAATACTGTGGTGTGGGTTAATTTAACAGGACTCAATAATGAGTTAATTAATGATGATGTTGTTTTAACTGTTGATAATGAAAAGTATTCCTTTAAAGCAAATCGTTATTATACACTTCCTGTATTTTTGAATGTTTCTAATTATGAAGCTATTGTTCTTTTCAATGGAAATAATAACTATAATTCAGTTAATGATACTGTTCAGTTTTCTGTTTATAAAAATGATTTAAATGTTGATTTATCTGTTTTAAATACTACTTATGGTGAAAAAACTCTTGTTAATACCTGTTTAACAGATTTCAATGGTAATTTAGTTAATGAAAGCCTTAAATTGGAAATTGATGGTGTTAATTATACGGTTGATTCCAATTCTGAGTTTGTGCTTCCTGTTGTTTTAAATGCATCTTCTTATATTGCTTATTTGTACTTTGAAGGTAATAATAATTATAATAAATGCAATGCTTCTGCAGCATTTTTTGTTAGAAAATCTACTCCTGAATTAACTCTTGATATTGACAATATTGCTTTTGGTGATAATTTAGTTGTTAGAAATACTTTAGATAGTAACTTGACATATGATTTAATTCTTGAGATAAATAATGTAAATTATACAATTCAGTCTAATTCAGAGTTTGTGCTTCCTGTTGTTTTGGCTGTGGCTGTTTATAATGCTTATTTGTTCTTTGAAGGGGATAATAATTATAATGAATGCAATGTTTCTACATCATTCTTTGTTAGTAAACCTATTCCTAAATTAACTCTTGATATTGACAATATTACTTATGGTGATAATTTAGTTGTTAGAAATACTTTAGAAACTAACTTGACATGTAATCTGACTCTTGAAATTAATAATAGGAACTATTCTATTAAGTCTAATTCCACTTTTAAGATTCCTGATTTGTTTGATGCAGGTGTTTATGATGTAGTCTTGACTTTTGATGGTGATAATAATTATAATGCCACTATTCAAAAGACTAAAGTTTCTGTTGATAAATATACTCCTGATCTTAGTTTAATCCTTGATGATGTTGATTACGGTGAATATATTTCATCAAATATTAAATTAACAGGTCTTGAAGGTTTATTAATAAATGAGAATATTGTTTTAACAATTAATAATCAAAATTATACTTTCATGGCTAATAATGATTTTATTGTCCCAATTATTTTAAATGCTTCTAATTATCCGGTTAATGTTTATTATAAAGGTAATAATAATTATAATGCTGTAAATAAAACTGTTAATGTTAATGTTAATAGGATTAATCCAAAAATTCATTCCAGCATTAATAGTGTAAAATATGGGGAGAATATAATTGTAGAAGTTAATCTAACTGGCCTTAATGATGAGTTAATTAATGAGGGTGTTGTTTTCACTGTTAATAATAATGATTATATTTTTAAGGCAAACACTTATTATACACTTCCTGTATTTTTAAATGCTTCTAATTATGAAGGTAAAGTTATTTTCAATGGAAATAATAACTACAATTCAGTTTATGATACTGTTCAATTTGTTGTTTATAAAAATGATTTAAATATTAGTTTGGATGTTTTAAATATTACTTATGGTGAAACAACTCTTGTTAATACTTATTTAACTGATTTCAATGGTAATTTAGTTAATGAAATCCTTAAATTAGAAATTAATGGTGTTAATTACACGATTAATTCCAATTCAGAGTTTGTGCTTCCTGCTGTTTTAAATGCATCTAATTATAAAGCTGATTTATACTTTGAAGGAAATAATAATTATAATAAATGCAATGCTTATGCAGTATTTTTAGTTAGTAAATTTACTCCTGAATTAACTCTTGATATTGACAATATTACCTATGGTGATAATTTAGTTGTTAAAAATACTTTGGAAAGTGACTTTGCATATGATTTGATTCTTGAGATAAATAATAGAAGTTATACTATTAAGTCTAATTCCACTTTTAAGATTTCTGATTTGTTTGATGCAGGTGTTTATGATGTAGTCTTGACTTTCGGTGGGGATAATAATTATAATGCCACTATTCAAAAGACTAAAGTTTCAGTTGATAAATATACTCCGGATCTTAGTTTGGATATTGAGGATATTGATTATGGTGAATATATTTCATCTTTAATTAAATTAACTGGTATTAATGATTCAAAATTAAATGAAAATGTTGTTTTAACAATCGACTCTAAAAATTATCTATTAATGGCTAATAATGAGTTTATTATTCCAATTCTATTAAATGCTTCTAATTATCCTGTTAATATTTATTTTAAAGGTAATGAAAATTATAATGAAGTTAATAAAACAGTTAATGTTAATGTAAATAAAATCAATCCAAAATTGGTATTAAATATATCAGATACAGCTTATGATGAGGATATAATTATTAATAATTATTTAACAGGTTTTAATGGAGAAAATATCCAAGAAACCCTTACATTAATTATAAATAATAAACAATATTATGTAAATTCAAATAATGCTTATGTTTTACCTGATAAATTAGATTTAGGCACATACGTTGCTAATTTAGTTTTCAATGGAAATTCAAATTATAATAAAATTAATGCTTCGTTAACATTTGAAATTTATCTTAATGAATTAAATATGGATTTAAATATATCTAAACATGTAAATGATATAAATATAACTATAAATTTATCCAAAAAGTTAAATGAATCAATTGATGTAAAAATAAACAATAGAATTTATAAGGTTGAAACTATTGACGGCGAAGCTACTTTAAGTTTAAATAACCTGGAATTGGGGCAATATTCACTCGAAGCTTTATTCAATAAAACTTCTTATAAACCTGTGTTAATTAAAGATGAATTCATTATAGATACTATTTATTCTTTAATTAATGCAATAGATATCGAAATGTATTATCATGATGGTACAAGGTTACATGGCAGACTTACAGACTCAAACAATAATAGTTTAGCAAATAAAGAAATTAATGTTTATATCAATAATGTTAAATATGGTAAAACAACAGATTCTAATGGCGGTTTTTCAATTGGGCTAAACTTGAATTCTGGCAAATATTTGACTAATATAGAATTTATTGGAGATAATGTTTACATTAATTCTTCCAGGGAAATCCTAGTAAATATTAAGCCTACTTTAGATATGCATAATTTAACAAAGTATTATAGGAATTCATCTCAATTCTATGCAAAAATTTTAGATTTTAATGCTAATCCTGTAGCAAATACTCAGGTCATGATGAATATTAATGGTGTATTTTATACAAGAACAACTGATTTTAGTGGTCTTGTTAAGTTAAATATTAATTTACAACCTGGTAAATATATTTTAACTGTTTATAATCCTGTCACCGGTGAGCAGTCATCTTGTCTTATCACTGTTCTATCCAGATTGGTTGAAAATCATGATTTAGTTAAATATTATAGAAATGCTTCAAAATATTCTGTTAAGGTGTTGGATGAAAAAGGATCTCCATTATCTGGCGCAGAAGTTAAATTTAATATTAATGGTGTATTTTATACAAGAATAAGTGATATAAATGGTGTAGCTAGTTTATCTATTAATTTAAACCCTGGAACATACACTATTACAGCAGAATACGATTCATCAATGGTTTCTAATACCATTAAAGTATTGAGCACAATTAAGGCTGAAGATATGGTCATGAAATATCGTGA
>NZ_JAZTXC010000043.1:0-7924 GCF_045636185.1 Methanobrevibacter sp.
GATTACTCTGATAAGAATAAATGGACTAAGGTGGATAATACTTTCTATTATAATGGTGTTTTAGGTGTTGGTGAGTCTGCTAATTTCACTATTGCGTTTAATACTCATGTGAATGGTACTTTTGTTAATTGTGTTGTAGCAGGTTCTAATGGTACTGATAATGATACTGCTGAGAATAAGACTGTTGTT
The DNA here is from genome assembly GCF_045636185.1 of Methanobrevibacter sp. Taxonomy (GTDB): domain Archaea; phylum Methanobacteriota; class Methanobacteria; order Methanobacteriales; family Methanobacteriaceae; genus Methanocatella. Next base: position 190 of record NZ_JAZTXC010000043.1, read on the forward strand.
AAGAAGCCTGATATGGTTGTTGAAAAAGTTACTATAACTCCACTTGTCTATATTGGAGAAGAGGCAATATTTGAAATTGCAGTTAAAAATACTGGAGAAATTAAATTACATGATGTATTTGTTGAAGAAACTTACTTTGATGATGGTTTATCATATAATTCTTGGATTATAGATGAAGATTGGACATATTCATTCGTTAATGGTAAACACAGATGGATTTTAAATGAAGTATTGAATCCTGGTGAAATCTTTACTTTCTTTGTAGTATTTAATACTCATAAAGTTGGAACATTTAATAATATTGTAACTGCAGGTTCAGATAAGACTGATAATAAAACCGCAGAAAACAAAACTTTAGTTTATGAAAATGATACTCCAGAATCCAATTCATCTAACAATCCTGATTTATCTGTTGAAAAAGTTGCATTAGAAAAACTATTAAATATCAATGAGCAGGCTATATTTGAAATTATTGTTCATAATATTGGTGATGTAGAATTAAATGGTGTTACCGTATCTGAAATTGAACATGATGGATTAAAATATGCTAACTGGTATGATCATTCTGGTTTATGGACCTATAATAATGACTTTACCTGGACTTTAAAAGACATATTGTATCCTGGTGAATATGTTACATTCTTTGTAGTATTTGATACAATCGAAATAGGTGAATTTATCAATATTGTTTCCGCTATTTCAGAAGAAACCCCTGAAAAATATGCAAATGATACAGTTGAAGTAATTAACAATACTACAGAAACTCCTGAGGAGCCTACTCCTGTAGTTCCTGAAGAACCTGAGGTTCCAGAAGAGCCTACTCCTGAGGTTCCAGAAGAACCTGAAGTACCTGAAAAACCTATTCTTGAAGAACCAGAAGAGCCTACTCCTGAGGTTCCAGAAGAACCTGTTGTTCCTGAAACTCCTGAGGAGCCTACTCCTGTAGTTCCTGTTGAACCTGTTGTTCCTGAAACTCCTGAGGAGCCTACTCCTGTAGTTCCTGTTGAACTTGTTGTTCCTGAAAACCCTGTTACTCCAGAAAAACCTGTTAATGAAACTTCAAAAACTTCAAAAACTCCTAATAATGTGAATAATGCTAATGTTTTGCCTGAAGCAGGTAATCCATTAATTTTAGTATTGCTTGCATTAATTGCTTTGGGAACTGCAACTTTAAGAAGAAGAAAATAGACTATAATGGGAAAACTTTCTTTTCCCAACTTTTTTATTTTTTCAATCTATATGAATTATTTGCATTCATGCTTTTTTTACACAACTATTGATTATATTAAAAGTAGATACCATAATTCAATAGCGTTTTATATATACTTATTAAATATTAACCATTAATTCATTTAAGTGATGGTTACTTAAAAAAAGATAAAAGAAATTTAATTTAAAATTTCTTTCATATGTTCTACACGTTTTTGAACTAATGCTTCAGTTCCAACATCGCTTCTGTGGTAAACATTACCTTTAACACAATCACATGCTTTTTCAGCGATTTTTTCAGCTTCAGCGATACTATTGCCACTTGCAACTATACCAAGAGCTCTAGATCCGGATAAATGAATTCCATCATCTTCCAATCCGACAGCTGCATAAAATACCTTTGCACCCATATCTTCGATAGTTTCTTCATCCACTTTGATAATTTCACCAGCATGTTCCGTTTCAGGATATCCGTCAGGTACAATGTATTTACATACACTTGCTTTTGGCTCAAATTCTACTTTATCTAAAGTACCATCCACAATTGCTTGACAAATGTCAATTAATGGAGTTTTAAGTAATGGTAAAACATTCATTGCTTCAGGATCACCGAATCTTGCATTGTATTCAATTACACGTGGTCCATCAGCAGTTAGCATGAATTGTCCATATAAGATACCTTTGTATGGTTCAGCTTCTTCAGCAATAGCTTTTATTGTATCTTCCATGATTTTAACTGCTTTATCATAATCTTCTTGGGTTAAAAATGGTAATAATCCATTTGCATCAGAATATGAACCCATTCCTCCAGTAATTGCACCTACATCACCTTCAAATGCATGAGGATGATCTTGAGCTGCAGGCATCGGAGCTAAGTGTTCACCATCACAGAATGCTTGGATGGTAAATTCTTCACCTATTGCTCTTTCTTCAATAATTACTTGTGCAAATCCACCCATAGCATTATCTATAACTTCTTTTGAATATTCTTTTGCTTCATTATTGTCTTTCAAATGGTCTCCAACAATTTTTACTCCTTTTCCACCGGTTAATCCTACAGGCTTAACAACGACATCTTGGTCAAAATCATCTAAAAATGCACTTAAGTCATCGTAGTTATCAAATACTCTGTAAATTAATGATCCTTCGATATCATAATCTTCAAATAATTTTCTCATGAAAGATTTGTCGGTCTCTATTCTTGCTGCACTTTTGCATGGTCCAACACATTTGATTCCATTTTTTTCAAGCTCATCTACGATTCCTTTTTCAAGGGGAGCTTCGGGACCAATAAATGCAATGTCAATGTTATTTTCTTTAGCATATTCCGCTACTTTTTCGACTTTTCCTTCATTACCTTGCTTAAATTCTGCAATTTTACTCATTCCAGGGTTTACTTTACTCATATAACAGTATAGCTCAACATCATCTTTTAAACCATCTGCTATCGCATGTTCACGAGCACCGGTTCCAACAACTAAGACTTTCATAATAGATTCTCCTTATGTATAGGGTATATCTTTAAAAATATTTAAATACTAACACTTGCATATACAAGTGTATAGTTGCATATGCAAGAGAGGTAGAATATGGAAAAAAATTCAAATATAGAAATGATTACGGGAAATCCTAAAAAAGCAATAAACAAATTATCTATTCCTATTATTGCTAGTATGTTTTTAATTTTTGCAAATAATATTATTGACAGTATTTGGGTAGCGGGTTTAGGTCCTGAACCTTTGGCTGCTCTTGGATACATTACTCCACTATTCATGGTTCTTGTCGGATTTGGAAATGGAATCGGTGCAGGTGGTAATTCATTAATTTCACGTTATATTGGTGCTGAAGATAAGCATTCAGCAAATAATGCAGCAATTCACAATATAATTTTAAGTATCATAGTATCAGTTGTAATTTCTATTATTTTTATATTGGCTATGGAACCCATGCTTAAAATTATGGGAGCAAGTAGTGTAATTAATTATGCAATGGAATATGGTTTTATTATATTCATATGGACTTTTGCAGTATTAATGCCTCCAATCATTGGTGGAGCATTTAGAGCTGAAGGAGATATAAAAAGAGCTACAATACCAATAGCAATTGCTGCTGTTATTAACATGATTTTAGACCCAATATTTATTTATACTTTAAATTTAGGAATTGCCGGAGCGGCTTGGGCAACAGCACTTGGACCATTTATTAGCTTACTTTTAATGTTCTACTGGATATTTGTGAAAAAGGATACTTATCTATCATATAATTTGAAGGATTTTACAAATGACTGGAGAATGTATAAGGATATTTTGGTTGTAGGTATTCCGGCCAGTTTGGAACAGTTGGTACTGTCTGTTTTAACAATCTTTGTTAATTATATGCTTACTATTGTATCAGGACCAATTTCAGTAGCCGTATATACTGCAGGATGGAGAATAATAAACATTGGTATGCTTCCAGCAATAGGTGTAGGAACAGCTGCGATTTCCGTTGCAGGAGTTGCCTTTGGAGCTAAAAAATATGAAAACTTAAGAGTCACTGCACGTTATGCTGTAAAGGTTGCCTTGATAGCATCAATAATAGTTTGTGCAATATTATATCTATTTGCAGACCAAATTGCATTTGTATTCTCATATTCCAAAAACAGTGCACAACTGGAACCGTTAATAGCTGATTTCCTTCAAATAATGTGTTTATTTATTTTGTATGTTCCATTTGGTGCAAGTGCGGCTAATGTATTCCAGGGTGTTGGAAAAGGAACAATATCCTTTATTTTAACCGTATTTAGGGAATTTATACTTGTATTAATATTTGCATACCTTTTAGGATTTGTCTTCAATATGGGCGAATTTGGAATATATTGCGGAATGCTTTTAGGTGGAGGAATAGGGTCCATGATATGTTACACCTGCATTGAATTATATATCAGTAAATTAATAAAAGAGAGGGATGCCAATGAAATTTAGCGAAGAGTTGCCATCAACTCCATTTATTTCATTAATTTATAGAATGCATGCCAAGTATTTAAATAATAAAATAAAATCTTTTAATTTAACCTTTGGTCTGTATCCCTTTTTAATTGAAATTTATAATCATGATGGCATTAGCCAGGAAGATTTGGCTAAAATTCTTTATTTAAATGAAAGCACTGTAACTAGAAATCTGGAAAAACTTGAAAAAAGGGGGCTTATTATACGCACTCCTCAAAAAAGAAAAAAGATTATTACCATTACGGATGAGGGCGCAGAAGTTGCCAAAATGGTTATGGATTATGATGAAAAATGGGATGAAATTATTAAAAAAGATTTAAGTGAGGAGGAATATAATTCTTTCAAAAAAACATTAGTAAAAATTTCTGAGGGTCTTGTATGAATCAAACAATAGAAGATTTAAAATCAAGAAGAAGTATTCGTAAGTTTAAGGATGAACAAATTTCAGATGAAGATTTAAAAACAATTCTGGAAGCTGGTACCTATGCACCTACTGGTCAGGGAGCACAAAGCCCAAAAATAGTTGTAATTCAAAATCCGGATACTATTAAAGAGTTTTCCGCATGGAACAGGAGCTTTTTCCCAGTAGATGTTCCGGAAGATTTGGATCCATTATATGGTGCAAAGACATTATTGATAGTTCTCGCAGATAGTGAGTATCCAACATATGTCGAGGACGGGTCAAGCGTATTGTGTGTATTGGTTAATGCAGCTCATGCTGTTGGTGTAGGTTCATGCTGGATTCATCGTGCAAGAGATGAGTTTGCCTCTCCTAAAGGAAAAGAACTCTTAAAAGAATGGGGTATTCCTGATACCTATGAAGGTATTGGTCACGTAGTATTGGGTTATCCTGATATGGAAGCACCGAATCCGTTACCTAGAAAAGAAGATTATATTCACTTTGTGGATTAATTTTTTAAAAAAAGAAATTTAAGATGAGTAATATACTCATCTACATTTTTTCAGGAGCAGGTACTCCTAAAATATCTAATGCATTTTTAATTGTCGTTTTAGCCCTATCAACTAAAATCAATCTTGTATCTTCTAAATCTGAACCAATAACCGGTTCTGATTTGTAGAATTTATTGAATGATCCGGCTAAATCTTGACAGTATTGTGTAATGTTGTGCACTCTTTTTTTGTTGGCACAGTCTTCAACAACCTGTGGGAATTTAGCTATTAGCCTTACTAAATCTTGTTCTGTTTCGTTAGGTATCCAGTTTTCATCAATTTGAAGACTTGAAATATCTTTTCCAGATTTGTTTAGTAACTTGCAGGATCTTGCATGCGCATATTGAATGGATGCACAGCCTCTTTCAAAGCTTAATGCTTCATCCCATTTAAATGTCAAGTGTTTTTCTGGAGATAATTTTGCAATAAAGAATCTTATGGCACCAATTCCAATTTGTTCGGCCATCGGTGCAATTTCTTCATCAGTTAAATTAGGATTTCTTGATTTGATTTCATTTGCTGCTCTCAATATTGCCTCATCAACCAAATCATCCACGGATACAAATTTGCCTTTTCTGGTTGACATTGATCCTTCAGGCAATGTGATAAATTCGTAAAATATCACTTCAGGAGCTTTTTCCTTTAAAATTTCTTCAAAGATTACCTTCATTTGCTTTGAAGATAATTTATGGTCAGAACCTAAAATATCCAAAACTACATCACCAAGAGTTGCTTTATATCTGTGGTAAGCTAAATCTCTTGTTGAATAAAGTGAAGTACCGTTTGACCTTCTTAAGACAAATTCCTTTTCAATATTGTAGAAAGTTAAATCGATGTAGTCAACTTCTCCATGTGATACAAATCCTTCCTTTTCAAAGTAGTTTACAAGTTCATCTACATCTCCGTTTCTTATGAAATTGCCTTCCCATACAAAATCGTCATGGTGAATATTGATTCTGTTTAAAGTTTCTTTTATTCCAGATACACAGCTTTCAACTACATGTTCAAAGGTTTTATTCAATTCTTCATTTTCACCTTTCTCATATTCCTGAATGAGTTCACTTACCTTCTCATTAGCATTTTCGTTTTCATCAACTTCTTTATTGGCAAGGAAATATAGCTTACCAATCTTTTCGTCAATTTTATCTCCTTCCTGGTCTTTAATTTTTAAACCCATTTCGCGTATACCATAAACGATAATTGCAATTTGTCTGCCCATATCATCTACATAATATTGGGTTTCCACGTCACGACCTGCCAATTTTAATAATCTAGCAAGTGAATCTCCAAAAATAGAGTTACGAACATGTCCAATATGCAAAGGTCCATTCGGATTAGCGGATGTATGTTCTAAAACAATTTTTTCATCTACTTTTTCTAGTTTTCCATAATTTTCATCAACTTTTTCGAGTAATAGTTTTGCGAATTTTGAATAGTCAATAAAGAAATTAACGTAAGGACCGAAGTTTTGAACTTTTTCAAATATGTCTGGAACTTCAATTTTAGAAACTAAATCCTCAGCAACAAGATTAGGAGAGGTTTTCAATTTTTTTGTAAGTGCAAAAGCTATTGTACTGGCTAAGTCTCCTAATTTTGGGTCTGGTGGAAATTCCAAACGGAAATTTCTATCTATATCTTCATCATATTGATCTAATGCTTTGTTTAAAGCATCAATTGCTTGTTTTTCAATTTCAAAATACATTAACTCACCTTTACAATCCTCTTATCCATAGTGAAAGATTACCTATCCACGGAATCACAACAGGGTTATCTCCAAAAGTAAGTACTCTTGCCTGAATTTGATTCGATGTTACATAATAGGGGTCGGGCCGCTGATTATTGTCCCCCTTTATCACATACATCGTCGTTCCGTTTATTTCTGTAATATTAATAATTCTGTGAATGACTGGCTGGTTAAACCACTTTGCATTATAGACAACGATATCTCCTACCTGAACATCTTTAGGATCAAATTCATGGATTCCTAATAAATCAGCTTTTTGAATAGCTACAATATCTCCTCTATAGAATACAGGTTCCATACTTCCTGAAACAACTACATTTAAGTGTTGCGCCACGATTAAAACGATTGCAAGTATTATTATGTACGATGCAACCTCTTTGTAATCTACCATTTTAACACCTTATAATCTATTTTTTTTATTAAAAGCTACAGATAAAGCTATTTCAATAGCATCTGAAGTATCTTGTAAATTTTCCATGCTATGAGCACTTGAAATAAAGTTACATTCAAATTGGCTAGGTGGTATGAACACACCTTCTTTTAAAAGAGCTCTAAAGTATCTTAAAAAACTTTCAGTATCTGATTTTTTAGCATCAGCATAATTATAAACTTCAGCAGGATTTAAATAAATTTGGAACATTGAAGCAAGTCCTACACATTGGATATTATATTGCTCATCATCAATTATTGATTTGATATTTCCTCTAAGGAAATTTCCTTTTCTCTCTAAATCCTTATAAAATTTATCATCCAATTGTGATAGTGTAGATAATCCTGCCTGGACAGAAATTGGATTACCACTAAATGTTCCTGCCTGATAAACTGGTCCTTGAGGGGCTATTAA
>NZ_JAZTXC010000044.1:0-19328 GCF_045636185.1 Methanobrevibacter sp.
GGTACCACAGTTGTCTTCCTAAGACCGCTTGGCCTCCGACTTAGTTTTCTATTTAGTCATTTTCAAGTTCATCAGATATCTCTTCTGTATCCGAACCGAAGGATATTTTATCTAAAACTGAAGAACCATAATATGGTAAAATTACCAGTCCAAGAATGGTTGCCATCCAAAATGAAATTAACCTTTCAATAACAGTAGCACCGGCTGAAATAGATGCAGTAATACCTGCAGCAGTATAAAATATAATCATTATACCGTCAACAGCACCGAGACCACCAGGAAGAAGAGGAATCATACCTGCAAGGGAAGCCAGAATAAATACTTCACCAATTACAACAGGATTAACATTAGCCCCAAATGCTAAAAATACCAAATATACCCTCAGTATTTCAAATATCCAAATTATAAAAGATAACGGGAGTGCATAATATAATACCTTCTTATTATGGATTACCATATTCATGGTATCCTGAAAACCTTTAATCACCCCATGGACTTTCTCTTCAAATTCTTCAGAATTTTTCTTGTAAAATCTTCTAACCAGACCAATAATCCACCCATCAACCCGTTTACCAAAATTAGGATTGATAGACATATAAATAACTAAAATTAAAATTATTACAATAGCTATTACAGCAACGACCATCAATACTAGCAAAGCTGGTGAAAAATCAAAATACAAAGTCATTCCTATAATAGTCAAAATAGCTAAAAATACAAATGGAAAAGTATCCAAAGCCCTATCAGCCACAACAGCTGCAAATGTCTCTTCCATAGGATAATCTTTTTCACGAGCCAAAAGATATGCCCTTACAGGTTCTCCACCACCCCTACCTGAAGGAGTAATGTTATTAACTGCAAGACCAACAAGCGTCATCGGAAGTAACTTAAAAACACTTGCGTTTAAATCAGCAATATCATTTAACACTTTCCATCGTATAGTGTATAAAAAATAAGTAAAAACCTGAACAGCAATAGCTAAACCAATCAGATATAAATTTGCAATTTTTAAAGCATTTATAACATCATCTATACCCACAAAGTATAGCATTACGACTAATATTAAAATACTTATTGCAAGGAGCATGATAGTTTTTTTATCCATATAATATTATTTTTCTTAAAAATTTATATATATATTTATTCAAAGTTATCTAATGTAATAACGGGGGAAATTATTTTATGAGATATATTAATAAAGGTGATGTTTTTTTAATAGCCAGAAATTCTGGTTTATTAATGATTGGAATTGGCGTATTATGTTTAATTCCCATTATTATTGATTTAATATATCTAGAATTTAATATAATAGGATATGCAATTCCAGGATTAATTTCAATTGCATTAGGATTTATTTTTAGTAGGTCGTTTAATAAACACTCCGACCGTAAAATGCGTATGAAACATGGTATGATCATATCATCCCTATCATGGTTGTGGGCCTGTATTATGTGTGGACTTGCAATGTACTTAATTACAGGCATGAATATTGAAGATGCTCTATTTGAAAGTATGTCTGCACTCACAGGCAGCGGAATTACAATTTTTCCCGATGTGGAAATCCTACCCCAAAGTATTCTATTTTTCAGAGCCCTTCAACAATGGGTTGGTGGACTCGGAGTAGTTGTTATGATTATATCAATTTTAACAAAACCTGGAACTACATCCGCAAAGCTGTATGACTCCGAAGCCCGTGAAGAACGTCTCAAACCATCTACCAAAGCTACCCTTAAACAAACCATTAAAATTTATTTGATTTATACTGCCGCAGGAATAATATTGTATTTACTTGCCGGAATGCCCGCTTTCGATTCTGTTTGTAATACATTTACCATCATCTCAACCGGAGGTATGAGTATTAAAAATATGAATATTGGTTTTTATCATAATTACATGATTTACTTTATTACAATTATTTTAATGATTTTGGGAGCAACGAGCTTTTTAGTTCACTATAAAGTTATCAAAACCCGAGGAAAATCATTGATTCATGATTTGCAATTTAAAGTAATGATTAGTTTAATAGCAGTAGGAACAATTCTGATTTATTTGGTCTCCCATATTGTTCCAATTGAAATATTGTTTACCGTTGTATCTGCTGTAACAACAACAGGTGCCAGCGTACAGAGTGCTTCTACAATGGGATCATGGCCGATGTTTGTACTTATTGTATTGATGACATTTATGTTAATTGGTGGATCCAGTGGGTCTACAGTAGGGGGAATTAAGTTAATACGCGTAATTACATTTTTTAAAGGAACATACAAACATTTACGTGAAATATTATCTCCAGAAGGCAGAGTTATTCCAATTCAAATTTCCGGACACAAACTAACTGAAAAAGCAATTCTTCAAAGCGGAAATTATATAACATTATACTTAATCTGCATTCTAATTACATGGTCCGTGATATGTTTATATGGCCATGACCCTATAGTTAGCTTATTCTACACAATATCCCTTGAGGGCAATGTAGGTTTAGAAATAGGTCAGCTTACTCAAGCACTTCAACCCGAATTAAAACTTTTAAGCATATTTAATATGTGGTCTGGAAGACTGGAAATATACCCAGTATTAATTACATTACGGTCCTTTTTTGAAGTATTTAAAAGATAGATTTATAAGTTCTGAAAATACAATATTCATTATTTAATAAAAATGGGTGATTTAATGTATGTAATAATTATGGGAATTGGACGTGTAGGACTATCTCTGTCAAACCTATTAATCGATGAGGGATACGATTTAACATTAATTGAGGAAGATGAAACATTATGTAACGAAGCAGCAGCTGAACTTGATGCATTAGTTATCCATGGAAATGGAACTAATTCTAAAATACTTGAAGAAACAAATATAGAAGATGCTGACTTTTTTATCGCAACCACAGGTAATGATGAAGCAAACTTGTTGTCTTGTATATTAGTTAATAAAAAATATAATGTTCCAAACATTATTGCCCGTGTAAGTAATCCCGACCACGAAGAAGCATTCAAGGCTGTTGGAATAGACAATGTAATCAGTCCGGAAATCACTGCAGCAGAATCTTTACAAAGATTAGTAACCAAACCAAACGTTGCAGATTTAATTCAGCTTGGTGAAGGAGATGCTGAAATTCTTGAAATGACCATAACTAATGACAAAACAGTTGGAAAACGTGTTGGTGACGTATCCCCAACTAAAGATTATATCATAATCGCCATGTATAAGAATGGAAAATTAGAGATACCTCAACCGGACAATATTATCGCCCGTGGAGAAAAGGTATCCGTACTTGTTAAAAGAGGATCATTTTCCAAAGTATCCAAAAAATTTGAAAGATAATTTAAAATTGGCGGTATGAAAACTTAATATGTTCCTTTCCATTTCCTTCAACGATTGGACCATGTCCTGGAAGCAAATTAACTACATCCAATTTAGTTAATTTAAAAACAGACTCTTTCAAATCATTCCAATCTCCGCCAATGTCCGATCTTCCAACGCCACCATGGGAAAAGACGGTATCTCCAGAAATTAAATTAACACCATCCCATAAACATATTCCTCCGCTGGTATGACCTGGTGTGTGAATAACCTTAAAGCCTCTGATTTCGTCACCATCTTTTAAATCTATATCAACTCTAGAATTATTATGATTTTCAAAAGCATTCATTGAAGTTCCAAGATCGTCCTCATTTCTCATTGAAATTGCATCAAGTTCATGGATGGCAATTTCGGCATCTTCAAATAAGTAATTGCCACCAATATGGTCAAAATGGCAATGAGTATTGACCACCAAAGAAATATCTTCTCTTTTAAGACCATGTTTTTCAATTTGGGAAATCAAATAGTCTTCATTAAATCCTGTCCCAGTATCAACCAACATATCATCGATTAAATAACAATTACAATCCATATTGTAACCCGGAATAAATAAAATATTATTAGAACTCATGAAGATAACTATTATAAAAAGTAGTAAAAAAAAGTTTGTATAAAAATGGGGTCACAGGGATTTGAACCCCGATCCTGGGATATCTCTTGCCTCAGTACTCCAATTGATCATCACAACAAGTACTGTTCAGTTACGCGTATATTTCTTCAAAGACAACTGGAGTCCCAGATGATGCCTGGTTACACTATAACCCCACATAACATACAATATTAATTATATTTTAATTAGTATATAAAGTTTATGTTAAAATTTCATTTGCTTATCAATACCTGCAATCTCATCAAGTTCTAAGCCTTTTTCTAATGCATAATCCTTTTCAACTTTATAATTTCCATTTCTCGTTCTTTCAGCATTTTCAGGCTCTAAAAATAGCCATTTAGTGTATTTGAATTTAACACCAATATATGATTTGGCACCAAATATCCCTGAAAATTCCAAGAGAGCATCAATTTGTTCAGCATCAATGTAAATTTTATCCTTGGTAGTGGTCTTAACTTCAATAGCCAAATATAACTTCCCATTACCTGCAACAACATCCGGTAATGGTCTTTTTGTAGCCCCTCCAGAAGCGGGAGCCCTCATAGCTGCAAAATCTCTATCCCACAACTTATGTACTAAATCTCTTTCTTCAGCAGAACCTTTTTTTGCCAAGAATAACACCAAAAAACAAGTTTATAAATGGGGCCGGGGCCGAGATTTGAACCCGAGTCCCGGGATCCACAGTCCCGGAGGATGACCACCTACCCTACCCCGGCAGTTAAATATACTAAAAATAAAAAAATTGTAAGATGCGGGAGCAGGGATTTGAACCCTGGTAGACCTGCGTCAACAGGTCCTAAGCCTGTCCCCTTTGGCCTCTCGGGCACCCCCGCTTATAAAACGAAAGTGAAGAAACCATTAAAAATCTCAACAAATTTTTTTAAATGCTCCGGCCGGGATTCGAACCCGAGTCTTCGGCTCGAAAGGCCGAAATGATTGGCCGGACTACACCACCGGAGCAAATGAATGAATAAGGTTTGTAACATGGGCCCAATGGGATTCGAACCCATGACCTTCCGGTTATGAGCCGGACGCTCTACCTGGCTAAGCTATGGGCCCAAAAGCGCCATCGACAGGGCTCGAACCTGTGACCAATCGGTTAACAGCCGAACGCTCTACCTACTGAGCTACGATGGCATATAGATAACCCATTATCTTAACCAAATATAAACCCATGATTAAAAATCAAAAGACTTTAAACAGTATTTTACTATTATATTTTTACTAGTATATAAAAGTTATGTTTTTCCTACATTAAAATGAAAAAAACAAATAACATACGAAAAATACTATTAATTACTTAGAACATAATAATATATAAATTTAATTAAACAGTTGAAAATATGGATTCCAATATATTTGATTTGATAAAGGATGCTAATGAAATAACCCTTAAAAAACACTCCAATGTAGTGACACTCGAACGAGCTGTTTTTTTATCATGGTGGTGCGATAAAGGAGACTGTGCATTTTGTTATATGTCAACACAAAAAGATAAAATCAAAGATCCGACAAAAGCCAGACGAAACGTCAGCAACATATATGCCGAAGCGGAAATGTGTAAACGTCTAGACTGGAACATTGAATTTTTATCCGGAGGATATAAATCGTTCACCACTTCTGAAATAAAAGAAATAGCTACTACAATTAAAAATATTACTGGAGATGGAGTCTGGTTAAATACAGGAATCACTGATGAATTAGCAGAATACGGATCAGAAATCAAAGGCATAACCGGTGCGGTTGAAGTTGCAAATCCTGAAATTCACAACAGAGTATGCCCCTCCAAAAGTCTGGATGACATCAGCAATATGTTAGATACTGCCGGGAATTTAGGCTTTAAAAAAGCAATAACAATAATATTGGGCCTTGGTGAAAGTCTGGATGATATTAAATACATTATAGATTACATCAGAGAACATGATATTGACAGAGTAATTTTTTATTCTCTGAATCCCCACAAAGAAACAATTTATGCAGACAAATCACAGCCGGCATCACTTTACTATGCACAGGTAGTGGCTAGGGTTCGTTTGGAATTTCCAAAAATTGAAATCATATGCGGCACATGGATTGATAACCTTGCAAATATTGGAATTTTAATTTTAAGCGGCGCCAATGGAATTACAAAATTCCCTCTTTTTAAAATGTTCGGAACAAAATATGGTAAAAGAGTTGAAGAAGAAGTTAAATGGGCAGGTAGAGAATTAAAAGGAACATTTACTGATAAAACTAAATTAGGTCCTGAAAAAAGTGAAGTTTCACCGGATTTAGATAAATTTATTAAAAGGTATATTAAGGAATCTCTTAAAAATAAGTACTGAAATAACTGATTTTTGACAATCTTTATAAGTCCCATTTTATATATATTATAATAATATAAATTTTTAAAAAAAATTTCCAAATGGAGGAATTAATATTAGCGACGATTTTAGTATGATGTGTGGACTTGAAATCCACGTACAATTAGAAACTGAATCAAAATTATTCTGTGATTGCCCGACAAATTTTAACGAGGCACCTATTAATCAAAACATTTGTCCAGTTTGTTTAAATCAACCAGGTGCTAAACCTCATCCGACCAATCAGCATGCAATTGAAAATGCATTGATGATTTCTTTGATGTTGAACTGTAAAATAGATCAAGGATTTACCTACTTTATGAGAAAACATTATGATTACCCGGACTTGTCTTCAGGATATCAAAGAACTTCTGTACCTATCGGATACGAAGGAGAATTAAATGGAATTAGAATTAGAGAAATCCACATTGAAGAAGACCCTGGTCAGTACAAACCAGACAGAGGTATTGTTAACTTCAACCGTTCAGGAATCCCCCTAGTAGAGATTGTTACAGAACCTGACATTACATCCCCTGAAGAGGCAAGGAACTTCTTAAAAGAAATTATTCGTGTTTTACAATACAGTGGTGCTGCACGTGGAGAAAACTCCATGAAAGCGGATGTTAATGTTTCACTTAATGGTGGAAACAGGGTTGAAATGAAAAACGTTAACTCCATTAAAGGTGCATACAGAGCATTGAAATTCGAAATAGTGAGACAAAAAAATCTCATTAAAAGAGGAGTTGAAATTCCACAGGAAACACGTGCTTATATTGAAAGCCAAATGATTACAACCCGAATGAGATTGAAAGAAGATGCTGACGATTATAGATTTATCCCAGATCCAGACTTACCTCCAATGGAAATTCCTGATGAATTAATTGAAAAAGTTAAGGAAGTAATGCCTGAAGCTCCTCACCACAAGGTTGAAAGGTTTGTAAAAGATTATGGCATTGATGAAGAAACCGCAAAAGTATTAACTTCAGAGCTAGATTTAGCTATTTCATATGAAGAAGTTGTAAAAGAAGTTGATCCAGTATTTGCTGCTAAATGGATGAGAGATGAACTTAAAAGAGTCTTATCATACAACAAATTAGACTATGCAGATAGTGGAATTACCGTTGAAAATTTAATTGAATTCTTGCAAATGCTTGAAAATAAAGAAATCACAACCAAAGCAGGTCAAAGAATCATTGAACAAATGCCAAACAATGATAAAACACCTAAACAAATAGCTGAGGAATTAGGTTTGCTTGGTGTTGTAAAAGATGATGAAGTATTGGCAGCAGTTAAACAGGCTATTGATGAAAATCCAAAAGCTGTTCAAGATTACCATGATGGACAGAAAGCTTCACTTAATTTCCTTGTTGGTCAAGTCATGAGATTGACTCGCGGAAAGGCAGACCCTGGCGAAACAGTCAAACTTTTGAAAGAAAATATTTAAGGAGATTAATATGGCTCAAAATAAATCATTTGTTAAAGATTACATGACCAAGAATGTTATTAGTGTTTCCCCAGATACTCCAACAGAAAAGATTATATCATTAATGAAAGAAAGCCATCACAACAGTTATCCTGTTGTTGAAAACAATAAACTTGTAGGAATGGTAACTGCATTCGATATCGTTGCTAAAGATTGGAAGGATAAAGTCAGAGGAATGATGAGTACTAAATTGGTTGTCGCTAACGAAAATTTATCCATTAATGACGCTTCCAGAGTAATGTTCAGACGAGGAATATCAAGAATGCCTGTTGTTGATGAAAACGGCATACTTGTTGGAATTATTACAAACACAGATATGGTCCGTTCACACATTGAAAGGTCAACTCCAAATAAAGTGGAATACTTTAAAAATACTATGGAACAGTTATATGGCATTAAAACCACTTTAAAGAGGATGAAAGTCCCAACAGAAAAATTAAGACCTACTCAAGACAGAGTTTATGCGGATGAACTTGAAGGAAGAAGCTATGAATTAAAGAAAGGTTTAGCAGAACCTGCCATTGTAGTTAAAACTGGAGACAGATGGATTTTAGTTGATGGACACCACAGAGCAGTGGCTTCCAAACAGATGGGCTGTAAAACCGTAGATTCATATGTGGTTGACTTGGGTCAAGACATTAAGTTAGGTATGGAAAAAACTGCAGATAAAGCAGGCATTAAGAAATTTGAAGACATTACTATTATTGACGATGATAAACACCCATTAATAGCTATTACCGAAAGTATCCAGGATAGTGAATCACATGGCGAATGAAAAGATAATAAGAGAAGTTTGGGAAGTCCTTGAAAGTAGAAGAGACAACCCAATTGATTCATATACTTCAAATATAATGCAAGACAGTGACAAAAAAGCAGAAGATAAGATACTTGAAAAGATTGCTGAAGAATGCGGTGAAGTATTGATAGCCAGCAAAAATGATGAAAATTTAGTTTATGAATCTGTTGATTTGATTTTTCACACATTATTGCTGCTTGTCTATAAAGGAATAGACATAGATGAACTATTTGAAGAATTTGAAAGAAGAAGAAAATAATTTATTATTAAGGGTTGGCTATTAATGAGCGAATTCAATTTTTCTGTAGTTATTGCCGCATATAATTCTGATTTATGGATTTCAAAAACCATTAATAGTATAATTAACCAAAGTATTGATTTTGAGAAAAATATTCAAATCATTATTGTTAATGATGCTAGTACTGACAACACAGGAAGCATCTGTAAAGAATTTAAAGCCAAATATCCTAAAAATATTAAATACATTGAAAATGATGAAAATTTAGGTCCTTCAGAAACCAGAAATATTGGTCTTAAACAGGCAAATGGAAAATATGTAAACTTTCTGGACAGCGACGATTATCTTTCATCAAATACTTTTAGAAGCATTTTAAGATTCTTTAACACCCACAGCGATGAAATCGACATAGTATCAATACCAATATACTTCTTTGGTGAAAAAAAAGGAGAACATAATCTTAATTTTAAATATGATGCTGATAAGATCGTTGATCTTTTGGAAATGCCGGACCACATACAAATGTCCTCAGCATCCTCATTTTTTAAAAGAAGTGCAATTGGAGATTTGAAATTCGACAAAAATCTACTAGTATCAGAAGATGTTGTTTTTATTAACCAATTACTTTTAAAAAATCCAAAAATAGGTTTTTGTAAAGATGGGAAATATTATTATCGAAAAAGAGAAGAAAAATCATCACTTATTGATAATTCATCCCTTAAAAAGGATTATTTCAATGCCCGTGCAAAAAACTATTTTAAGTTTCTAATTGACAAAAGCATTGAATCATATGGTGAAGTTCCTTCATTTATCCAATATACAATAATGTATGACCTTCAATGGCTATTCGACATATCCTCAGTCAATAAAATTTTAACGATAATCGAAATCAAAGAATTGAGAAAACAGCTTTATGAAATACTCCAATATATCGATGATGAAGTGATATACAATCAAAAAGAGATAGAGGATATTTTAAAGGCGAACATATTATTTTTCAAACATAAAAAATATGAAAATACCCCTGAATATTCCAATATAGAAAATAAAATCATTTCAAGACTAAATCTGAATACCGTTTATATTGATGTTTATGAAATCATTGACAATACACTGCATATTGTAGGTGATTTGCCGACAATGTTTAATAATATCGCAGATGTTTATCTGAATGGTGAAAAAATTGAATCAAAGGAATTGAAATTTCCACAAAGGGACAAATATAGTTTAAGCTATAAATATGGAACAAATTATTCATTTGAAGTGAAAATTCCTCTAAATTATGACAAAAAATATGAAATTACATTTAAAAGCAGAAATAAAATATTTCCTAATTTATATATTGACTTTTCAAGACCCTGCAACTTTTCAAAAATCGTTGGGTATGCCAAAACTAAAGATTACTTATCCTATTTGGACGGAAACAATAAAATTATCGTCAAAAAGAAAAAGACTGGAGATTGGATAAAAAAAGAACTTAAAACAATATATTCCATGTTGAAAAAGCGTGAAAAAGGATATAAAACTGGTATTCCATTAAGATTGATGTATTTGTTTAGCTATCCCTATATGAGAAATAAAAGAATTTGGCTATTCATGGATTTGCCCAATATGGCGGATGATAATGGAAGACAGCTTTTCAAATATGCCCAGGAAAAAGATACCCACATCAAAAAATATTTTGTCTTAAAAAAAAACAGCAAAGACATGGAAGATATGAAAAAAATAGGAGATGTTCTGCATTATAAATCCATCAAACATCGTTTTATCGGATTATACGCTGAAAAAATCATTACATCACACCCGGACAACAATATTATCTACCCATTTTGGGGAAATTATCCATTTTTTGCAGGTCTTTTAAAATCCTCAACAATATTTTTGCAGCACGGTATTACAAAAGACAATGTATCCTCATGGCTTAACGAATATGATAAACATTTACAAATGTTTTTAACGGCATCAAAACTTGAATATAAATCAATTTTTAAATATCCCTACAACTATAAAAAAGAAGTAGTTAAATTGCTTGGATTTCCAAGATTTGACAGATTGAAAAGGAAAGAAGATAAAAGAAAAGTTTTAATTATGCCCTCCTGGAGAAGATTCCTTAAATTCAAATCAAATGAAATAGTTTTAAACTCTGGATTCTTCAAAAAATTTAATTCCTTGATTAACAATGAAAGATTGATTGAGGCTTCAAAGAAATACGATTATGAAATCGTTTTTAAGCCACATCCAAACGTTTATGATTTTATAGATTTATTCGATACGAACAATACCGTGAAAATTGACTATGAACATGAAAGATACCATAACGTATTTAACCATGGGTCACTTTTAATTACTGACTATTCGTCTGTTGCTTTTGATTTTGCTTATCTAAATAAACCCGTCTTATATTATCATTATGGTGAAGATTATCACTTTAATCTAAATGAAAGTTACTTTGACTATGAAACAATGGGCTTTGGTGAAATCTGCAAAAGCGAGGATGATCTTGTGGATGAAATTATTGAATACATGAAAAACAACTGTGAAATAAAAGAAAAATATGAAAAACGCATCAAAGCATATTTCCTATTTACAGACAATAACAATTCAATGAGAGTCTATGATGCAATCAGAAGGCTCCCTAGGAAAGTTTGAACTCCATATTATACATCCCTCTTTTTAAAAAGGATTTCTTATTGAAAACCTTGAATCCCAATCTTTCGTATAGTGATTTTGCTCTTGGGTTTCTAAAGTCTGCATCAAGAATAATTCTTTTATAATTATTTTTACGAGCATAATCAATGACATCTTTAATTACTTTAGTTCCATAACCTTTTGACCTTTGATTTTCATCAATTGCAAAACCAGCTATATAAAAATCGCCTTTTTTAATATCACATATAACGAAATAATCCAGGATATCAACAATAAGCAGCTTAAGGGAAGCGAAATGAGTCTTAATTTTTTTGTCATAAGTGGAAAACATCAGTATTCCAATGAGAGTTTCATCATCATATATGACTTTTATGCATTCTTCCATTTTCAGACTTTTTTCAATAGCTGAAATAGCCTTTTCTTTTGAAGAAAAAAGCTTGTCAAATGTTCTAAAATCAACATCATAAATAAATGTGGCAATCTTATTTGCATCATGAATTTCAGGGTCAAATGTTACATATTTCATATTATCTGCTTTTTACAATGGTTAAAGCAAATACTGCAGCCCCAAACCCGTTATCAATATTTACTACAGCTATTCCCGGAGCACATGATTGGAGCATTGAATCCAGTGCAACACGTCCACCTTCACCGACACCATAGCCGACTGATGTTGGAACAGCAATAACAGGAATATCTACAAGGCCTGCTACAACTGATGGAAGTGCTCCTTCCATTCCTGCACAGACAATCAATACCTTAACCCCTTCCTTAACCATATAGGCAATCTGTGGGAATAGCCTGTGGATTCCGGCCACACCAATGTCATAGGAGGTGATGGCCTCACAGCCGCTTTCCTCAATGATAACCTTTGCTTCTTCAGCAACATTAATATCAGATGTTCCGGCAGTTAAAATACCAATTTTAGCAATTGGCTTTGATTTAGTTTCATTAACTTTAATTACTAAAATCTGACCTTTTTTATTATAATCAAAAATTAAATCTTCAAGATACTCCAAATCTTTTAGAAGTTTCTCATATCTCTTGAGGGTCAACTTTGTAATGATGAGATTTTGAGGGTTTTCGCTTTCAAAGTATCTTTTTACAATAAACAACAAGTCTTCATAATCCTTGCTTGGAGCAAAAACGGCTTCTGGAAAGCCTGTTCTAATTTGACGGTTGGAATCCAATTTGGCAACTTCATCCAATTCCAAAATATTTTGAGATTTGATTAGATTTTCTGCGGTTTCCAAATCTATTTCTTCATTGATTAATTTTTCAAGTATTTCCCTCATAATAGTAATTTAAGGTTAAAGATATTAAAAAAACTTATGAATAATTAAGCCTAAATACTATAATATTTATGACAGCGAAAAAGATTTTAACTCAGGGAATTGTTCAGGGTGTTGGTTTTAGACCC
This sequence comes from Methanobrevibacter sp., assembly GCF_045636185.1. Lineage (GTDB taxonomy): Archaea > Methanobacteriota > Methanobacteria > Methanobacteriales > Methanobacteriaceae > Methanocatella. The sequence continues at coordinate 12,902 of NZ_JAZTXC010000044.1, forward strand.
TATGTATATAGGTTAGCTACAGATTTGAATTTAAAAGGTTATGTAAGAAATTTAGGAAATGTAGTTGAAATTATTCTTGAAGGAGACAATATTGAGTTATTTACTGAAAGACTGCAGAATGAACTGCCCCCAATTGCAAGAATTGATTCTATTGAAGTTAAAGATATAGATGAAAGCAATTTTGATGAGTTTAAAATTATTGAAAGTTCTGATTCATATTCGGGAGTTAGCGTAATACCTCCCGACATTGCAATCTGTGACAGCTGTCTGGAAGAAATCAGAAATCCTGCAGACAGGCGCTATAAATATCCTTTCAATGCATGTACCGATTGCGGGCCAAGATTTACTGTAATCGATTCAGTCCCCTATGACAGGGACAAAACATCAATGGATGAGTTTCCCTTATGTGATGAGTGCCTTGTTGAGTATAAAAATCCGCTTGACAGACGTTATCACGGCGAGGCAATCTGCTGCAGTGACTGCGGACCTCAAATGGCAATTTACAAAAGAGACCAATTAATTGATTGTGACAATCCTATTAAACTAGGTGCTGAAAAATTGAATGATGGTAAAATTTTAGCCATTAAAGGGATTGGCGGAACCCATCTTGTTGTTGATGCATATAATGATGATGCTATAAAAGAATTAAGATCCAGATTGAACAGACCTAATCAGGCATTTGCTGTTATGAGCAGCGATTTAAAATCCGTGCAAAGATACGCTCAGCTATCCGAAAATGAAATTGAAACTATCACTTCCAACAAAAGACCTATCGTTATTTTAAAGAAAAATGAGAATTATAATTTCCCTGAAAGCTTATCACCCGGCCTGCACAACATTGGTGTGATGCTTCCATACTCCCCGATGCACTATCTGCTTTTTGATGAGGGAGAAATCGACACTTATGTCATGACTTCAGCCAATATTCCCGGAGAGCCAATGATGATTGACAATATAGAAATCATTAACGGTATCAGCGATTATTCACTTGTCCATAATCGTAAAATATTAAACAGATGTGATGATTCAGTTATAAGATTCAGAAATGATGAATTATCATTTATCCGCCGTTCCAGAGGTTATACACCAGAACCTTACACAATAAACTATGATGTCAATGACTTGAATGTGCTGTCTCTCGGTCCAGAACTTGATGTTACATTTTGTCTTGCAACTGGTGCAATTGCATACCCATCACAGCATATCGGAAACACGAATAAATTAAAGACACTTAATTTTCTTAAAAATTCAATTAAGCATATGAAAAGAATTACGAAGATATGTGATATAGATGCAGTTGCATGCGATTTACATCCACAGTTTTTTACAACGAAATTGGCATATGAATTTGGAGTTGAGGTAATTCCTGTTCAGCACCATCATGCACATGCGGTGGCACTGGCCAACGATTATAATATTGATGAGATGATAGTGATAGCTGCTGACGGAACGGGTTATGGCGATGACCATACTAGCTGGGGCGGAGAAATTCTCTATACCGACATTAAAAGCTATGAAAGATTGGCTCATCTGGAAAGGCAAAAAATGCCTGGAGGAGACCTTGCAACAAAATATCCGATTCGTATGCTTTTAAGTATCCTGAAAGATGAAGAATTAATTAAAAATTACATCAAATACTTCAAATACGGAGAAATGGAAATTAAAAACATATTTAAACAGCTTGATGCAGGAATTAATGTTGGTGTGACCACAAGTACTGGCAGAGTTCTGGATTCTGTTTCAGCTGCTTTAGAAATATGTAATGAAAGAACATATGAAGGAGAAGCATCAATGAAGCTGGAATCTGCAGCATATTATTCAACCAGTGAACTGGAATTGCCACTGATTATTGAAAAAAATACATTGAATACTACAGAAATTTTAAGGGAAGTTGTAGATCTTTATTTGAAAGGACATAAAAAGGCAGATATTGCAAATGCTGCCCAAAAAACAATAGCTAATGGATTAAGTGAACTTGCCATTCAATCTGCAGACAAAAAAGGAATATCTACCATTGGTGCAACTGGTGGAGTATTCTACAACGAAGCCATTACAGATGCCGTTAAAAATTACATTGAATCAAATGAATATACTTTCATCCAGCATAAAAATACCTGCTGCGGAGACGGTTCAGTCAGCTTGGGTCAGATAATAGTTGCAAAAACAAGAGATAAATAAAAAAAAGAGAAAAAAGATTATAACTAATACAAATTAAAAAAATTATCTACTTCTTAAAGTTCTTTCAAGTATATATTCTGCTCTTGCTTTAAGATTATCATATAATCTGATTTGATTTTTTAACTCTTCAAGAGCTTCCATTTGACCATTGTCTATTCTTTTTTCAATATCCAATAATTTAGACCATTCATCACCTGACGGCAATTGCAATGTATCTTTAGTATCGAAGTTTACGTCAAATGAGTTTTTATTGATTGTAATCTGTATAGTTACTTCATTATCCAAATCATAGTATTTACGCGGTCTTCCTCTCAGTATCTTTTTATATGAGGAGTTCAATATTCCTACTTCTTCCATAGCCCTCAAGTGAGCGATAACCGCTTTTTGACCAACATTCAGTTCATTTGAGATTTCACTTACAAACATCGGTTCCTGTCTTAAGAGGTCAATTATATCTCTTCTCGTTTTACAGCCCATTACATCCAAAATATCTTCTTTATCTATATCACCAAGATCGCTTCCATAATTTCCACGGATTTCAATACTTTCCGAAGAGGAATTACCCTTATTCTGGAACTTGGTATTTTTTTTAATATCATTTGTATCAGTCATGATTATACATTATGTCAAAAACCTTTATATAACTTTTTGTTACTATAATATTTTCCTGGAAAAAAATCGACCCCATTTTCACTTCGAATGAATGTTATTAAATATCATATTCCGATACCAAAAATCATCATGAAAATTTTAAAATAACATTTTAACAGAAAAAACCGAAACCTTTATATAACCTTTTGTTACTATAATAATGTAGGAGAAAGATAACTTTTTGTTACTTTAATATTTGGTTTCAAAAACTCGGAGTAATAACTCTTGAAAGATGAACCATTTTCCTATATGTCCATAAATTCCTAAAAACCAAATTATTGAAGTTCAAAAATAGTAATTCTCTGCCGTGAGTTATTACAAAGAGTTTTTAATAATACAAAAGGTGAGTTAATGGCAAAAAAGAAAAAAGAAGAAGTTGAAGAAAAAAAAGACCTTCAAGAAGAATATGACGAGCTTCTTGAGGAGTTGGCCAAAAAAGATGAAGAGATATCCTCCCTAAAAGAAGACCTCGAAAAACAGGAAGGCGAAACTGAGGAATATGTCTCACTATCCCAAAGACTTCAGGCAGATTTTGAAAATTTCAAAAAAATCACAGACAAGAGAAATGTTGAAATCGTAAAATTTGCAAATGAAAATCTCATAAAAGAATTCCTCGATTGCTATGAAGACCTTGAAAGATCCCTTACAATCGAAAATGATGAAGATTTCAGAGAAGGCGTTGAGTTAGTCTATAACAAATTCAAAGATGTCTTGACCAAAGAAGGCGTTGAAGAGATTCCTGCCAAAGGAGAAAAATTCGACCTGAACAAACATGAAGCATTAATGGTTCAGGAAAGTGAAGACGTTGAAAACGGATACGTTATAGATGAACTGATGAAAGGATACATGTATAAAGATAAAGTTTTAAAATACTCAAAAGTAATTGTTTGTAAAAAATAATCATGCTTATTAAATAATTTATTAATTAAAAAATTGGTGATAATTATGTCAGATAATAAAAAAGAAAAAATCATTGGAATCGACTTAGGTACAAGTAACTCAGCAGCATCTGTACTTGTAGGAGGAAAACCAACCACAATTCCTTCAGCAGAAGGAGCAAGCCAATATGGTAAATCATTCCCAAGTTATGTTGCATTTAGTGAAGACGGACAAATGTTAGTTGGTGAACCGGCAAGAAGACAAGCTGTTACAAACCCTGAAAACACCATTAGTGCAATCAAAAGATTAATGGGTACAGACAAAAAAGTAACTGCAAACGGAAAACAATACTCACCACAAGAAATCTCAGCATTCATCTTGCAAAAAATCAAAAAAGATGCTGAAACCTTCTTAGGCGAACCTATTGAAAAAGCAGTTATTACCGTACCTGCTTACTTTGACGACAACCAAAGGACTGCAACAAAAGATGCGGGTACCATTGCAGGATTGGATGTTGTAAGACTTGTAAACGAACCTACTGCAGCAAGCCTCGCATACGGTTTAGACAAACAGGATGACGATGATATTAATATTATGGTATACGATTTAGGTGGAGGTACCTTAGACGTAACCATTATGGAATTCGGTGGTGGAGTATTTGAAGTAAAATCCACAAGCGGAGATACCCAACTCGGTGGTACCGATATGGATAACGTATTACTCAATTACTTAGCTGATGAATTTAAAGCAAAAGAAGGAATCGATTTAAGAGATAACGATCAAGCAGTACAAAGATTAAGAGAAGCTGCTGAAAAAGCAAAAATCGAACTATCCACTACCTTAACTACTGAAGTTAACTTGCCATTCATTGCAATGGGATCTGATGGAACTCCTAAAAACTTAATTGAAAGCTTAACAAGAGCTAAATTAGAAGAATTAGTTGACGGAATTATCCAAAAATCAGGTAAACCAATGCAACAAGCATTAGATGATGCAAAAATGAGCAAAAATGAAATTAACAAAATCATTTTAGTTGGTGGACCTACCAGAATGCCATGCGTACAATCATTCGTTGAAAAATTCATAGGCAAACCAGTTGAAAGAGGAATCGACCCAATGGAATGTGTATCCATGGGAGCAGCTATCCAAGGTGGAGTATTGGCTGGAGAAATTAAAGACTTAGTTCTTTTAGATGTAACTCCATTATCCTTAGGTATTGAAACCTTAGGTGGAGTATCAACCACATTAATCGAAAGAAATACTACCATTCCTACCAAGAAAAGTCAAATCTTTTCAACTGCAGCAGACAATCAGCCATCTGTAGACATTAACGTATTGCAAGGTGAAAGAAGAATGGCAGCAGACAATACATCCTTAGGCCGTTTCCAATTAGTAGGAATCCCACCTGCACCAAGAGGTGTTCCACAAATTGAAGTAACCTTCGATATTGATGCAAACGGTATTATCAACGTTACCGCAAAAGATAAAGGAACAGGTAAAGAACAAGCTATTACAATTACTTCCTCAACCAAATTATCTGATGAAGAAATCGAACAAAAAATCAAAGAAGCAGAAATGAATGCTGAAGCAGATAAGAAAAAACAAGAAGAAATTGAAGTAAGAAACAATGCAGACTCATTAATTTACACATCTGAAAAAACAATTGAGGAACTCGGAGACAAAGTGTCCGAAGATGAAAAATCAAATGTTGAAAAATTAGTTGGTGAGTTAAGAGAACTCATAGCTGGAGACGATATCGAAGCTATTAAATCAAAAACCGAAGAATTAGAAAAAGTAGTCCAAGAAATTGGTGCTAAAATCTATCAGCAAGCACAGGCTGAAGCACAAGCTCAACAAGCAGCTGGTCAAGATCCGAATGCAGGAGCTCAAACTCAAGATTCACCTTCAGACGATGATGACACAATTGATGCGGACTACGAAGTAAAAGATGATTAGATTTATGAAATAAATGTTTTGTCTCAGCGTAGGTAATCAGAATCAGAATCAATAAAATTAAACTAACAACGAGATGAAACATTTTTATTTTTTTATCTAATTTTTTTAAACAAATTTCAAGGTGAATAAATGGCAGACAAGCGAGATTATTACGAAGTCCTTGGAGTCGATAAAACAGCTGATGAAAAGGAAATTAAGAAAGCTTATCGTAAACTGGCAATGAAATACCATCCTGATGTAAGTGAAGAAGAAGGTTCAGAAGAAAAATTCAAAGAAATAAGTGAAGCTTACGCAGTATTGTCTGATGATGAAAAACGTCAAAGATACGATCAGTTCGGTCATGCCGGAATGGATGGATATACCGCTGAAGACTTCTATCAAAATATAAACTTTGATGATATATTCCAAGGATTTGATATTGGTAATATCTTCGATTTATTTGGTTTTGGTGGAGGTTCACGATCAAGAGGCAGAACAGGTCCGCAAAGAGGATCCGATATTTACACTGATGTTCATATAACTCTTAAAGAAGCGTTCCATGGCTGTGAAAAAGAAATCAAAGTCACAAGAAGTGAACTTTGTCCAACATGTAACGGTTCAAAATCAAAACCTGGCCATGACCCTGAAACCTGTCCAACATGTAAGGGAACAGGTCAAATAAAAGAGGTCAGCAACACATTTTTAGGCCAGATGGTTAATGTAAGACCATGTCGCCAATGTGGAGGAACAGGTAAAATAATTACTGAACCATGTGATAAATGTC
>NZ_JAZTXC010000045.1:0-11658 GCF_045636185.1 Methanobrevibacter sp.
GTAATCAAATAGTGATTTAAAAAATAAATAACTTGAATAAATAAAAATAAATAAAAATCTGAAATAATATTAGAAAAATAATAAAAATTAGGCTAAAAAATTTTTCGACAAAAAATCAAAAATCAATTTTGGCGGACACCCCTTATTTTAATTTATTCTGTAGAGTTATTTGTTTCTTTTTTTCATTTTCATTTTTTCCAGCTGATTCATAAATCTTTCATCATAGTTTCTCGCAACATCTTCGTATTTGTTCCATATTCCAATGGCGGTTTCCGGGATGATTTCTCTTTTGTCTTCACTAAATTTAGTGTATGTATGCATCATTTCTTTTGAATCAGCTATCAGCACTTTTGCAAATGGGATGTCTGCCTTTTGAATGTTAATGCCTGCGTCTTTAAAGAGTTTAATAATATCTATTTCTTCATTGTTTATGTAGCATGTTGGTGATGCAAGGATATTTACCCTTATTTTTTTATTATTTTTAAATGCTTTTATTAGTGTTTCTGCTTCTTTTTCAAACAAAAACCCTACTCTCATATTAACTGATATTTTTGATCTTTTAATGATTTCTATTTCCTGATTGATGATTTTTTCAACACCGTAAACTCTCCATATCGGTGCCTGTACCTGATTCATTCCGTTTTCATAGATATTTGTTAGCCTTGTTATGGTATCATCAATTTGTCTGTTCACTTTTTCCTTTTCTCTTGACAGCACTTCTACGGGGGAGTTGACATTATAGGTTAATGGCCTTCCGTCTTCGATTTCTATGAAATCCTTTTCATTCAGTTTCTTCAAAACATCATATATTTTACTGCGAGGAATGCCTGATTTTTCGGATACTTCAACTGCAGTTGCTGAGATTAATGAAGTGAGTGTTACATATGCTTGAGCTTCATACATTGTCAGGCCAATTCCTTTCAATAAGTGTACATCATCATTCATATTTAATTATATTTTCATCATATTATTTATATTTGTCACTTTTCACCCTTAACTAGTTACAAAATCTTTAAATACTTTTCATATTAAACTATTAGTAACAATTAATTTTCGAGGTAATTAAAATGGCAGACGGATTAGATATGTTTTGTTATCAATGTTCCCAGACCGCTAAAGGTACTGGTTGTACTGTAAGTGGAGTTTGTGGAAAAAAACCGACCGTAGCAAGATTACAGGATAATTTAATATTTACTATGAAAGGAATCAGTGCATATAACTATAATGCAAATGTTTTAGGTAAGAAAAATCCTGAAATTGATGAATTTTTAACCAAAGGATTATACACAACCCTGACCAATGTCAACTTTGATGTTGAAGATTTGGTTGGATTGGCATTGGAAGCAGGTAAGGTAAGTGTTGATGTAATGAGATTGCTCAAAGAGGCTCATATCGAAGCATACGGTGAACCTCAGCCTGTTGAAGTGAAAGTCGGCGCACAGGAAGGACCAGCTATTATCGTTACTGGCCATGACTTGAAAGCATTGGAAGAACTGTTAAAACAGGTTGAAGGAACTGACATTAAGGTTTACACCCACTCTGAAATGTTGCCTGCACACGGATATCCTGGATTGAACAAGTATGAAAACTTGGCAGGACAGTTGGGTGGAGCATGGCACGATCAAAGAACGGTCTTTAAAAAATACAATGCAGCTATTGTTGGAACCAGTAACTGTGTACTTCCGGCATTGGATGCTTACAAGGAAAGAATGTTCACAATGGATGTAGCTAAATTGGAAGGAGTCAAAACTGTAGAGGACTATGACTTTTCTGAAGTTATTGAATGCGCTAAATCATTGGGTTCTCTCGAACCGGAAGAATTGACTACTGTCACTACGGGCTGGAGTGCAGGAGCTATTGTAGAACATGCAGACAAAATTAAGGAATTGGTATTGGACGGTAAAATCTCCAGATTCTTTGTTGTTGGCGGATGTGACAAAGCTGCAAAACACAATGACTATTACAGGGAATTCGTACAGAACTTGCCTGAGGACACTGTTATATTAACATTGGCTTGCGGTAAGTACAAATTCAATGATTTGGATTTAGGCGATATTGAAGGAATACCAAGACTCTTGGATGTCGGACAGTGTAACGATACGATTGTTGCAGTGGATGTTGCATTGGCATTATGTGAATTATTCGATATGGAATTAAATGAATTGCCATTGACAATTGTATTGAGCTGGATGGAACAGAAAGCCGCTGCAGTATTGTGGGCATTGCTATACCTTGGAAAAACTGACATGTGGATTGGACCTGTTCTTCCTGCATGGTGTAATGAAGACATCATAAATGTTCTGGTTGAAAACTATAACTTGACTCCAATAACCGGCGATGCAATAGCTGATATCAAAACAATTATGGGGTGAGTGAAATGAGTGATATAAAAGCGAAAGCTTTGGATATCCAAAAATTGGTGGAATATCAGGACGATACTGTTGTAAGTCGTGAAGTTATCAAAAAAGAGTTGGGAACAGTCACATTCTTTGCCTTTGATCAGGGTCAGGGACTGTCTGAACATTCCGCTCCTTTTGATGCAATGGTTCAGATTATTGATGGTGAAGCCGAAATTACAATTTCCGGTGTTAAAAACACTGTAAAAAAAGGTGAAATCATTATCATGCCCGCAAACGAACCTCATGCTCTTCAGGCAGTAAACAGTCCATACAAAATGATTTTGACTATGATTAAATCCGATTAAAATTTGGATTGCCTATAACATTAATGTTATAGGCGTTTTTTCTATTTCTTTCTTAGAAATATTTTTTGTTTTCTATTTTTAGCATGTCGGCATCTTCATCATCTGTTTTGCCACTTTCTTCTTTCATTTTATTTGTTACTTTTGTTGCAATGAGTTTTGTTTCTGCAGCTTCTGATGCGGATATGGCTGTTAATCACATGGTCAACATGTTTACAGTATATTTGGTTCTACTAATCCACATTGTCCAGATACTCCATTGGATCCTTATAATCCTGATGGTCCTTTTTATCCATATTGTCCTTATCCACCTAATTCTGGTAGTTCTTTTGGTCCTATTTTTAATCCGGGTGCACCTACACAGGAACCGCTTCAGTAGTTGTGTGAGTTGAATTTTAATGTAAGTGTTTTAACACTTCAAAACTTTTTTTTAAAATCAGGTTAAAACCCGTAATTTTTCTTTTTTTATCTAAATAATAATTATGTAATCTTTTTTAGTCAATTTGGAATGTAAGCAATCACTTGCATTCGAAAATCTTTATATATGTTGGGTTTCATATTATTTATTAGAAATCATGCATTAATCAAGAATTACTGCATTATTTGTTTTAAAATTAATCAGGAGGTAAAAATCTTGAAAAAAATAATTGTTGCATTACTTGTTTTGTCAGTAGCTTTAGTTGGTATAAGTTTTGTTGCTGCATCTTCTGATGTTGATAATGTACATAGTTATGGAGACAATGGACATGGATTAAATCCTGAACCTCATTTTGGCCCATGCTTACCACATGATAATCCGTTTGGACCTTATATTAATCCAAACCCATTTGATCAACATTATCCACAACCAGGTTCTCAGTTTTAAATACTTGGGATAGAAGTGTTTTAATACACTTCAAAACTTTTTTTAATTTTAATCTTTTTTCCACCAAATTAAAATCCAGTCCGCTTTGTCTTTTTTGTTGTATAGTTTTCCGGTTTCAGGATTTTTGATAAGAATTTTTTCAAGATATTCTTTTAATTTAGCTTTTTCTTCATTATCTAATAAGTCTAGGCGGAATTTTCCATTATCCATAGCTTCTTCGATGCTGTCATATTCCCTATGTGATTTAATGTCCAGCCTTTCAACATTTGCATAGATTTCCATGTTGAATAATATGTTAAACAGGTAGTTATGTCCAGGGAAATGTTTGTTTTCACGGCCAATGTATTCGTTAAATTCACCTTCTATTTTCCAGTTTTCAGGGCCGAATAACGTAATGAAAACATACTTATTAGCTATTTTATTAATCTCTTCCAGTGTTCTCTTAATTGGAATTATTCCGTTTAAAGATCTTGATGCCAAAACAATGTCGTGGGGACCGACTTCTTCATATGTTATATCTTCAAGAGGTTTTAAGATTGTTTTTACATTATTTATTCCTTTATTTTTCGCTCTCTGGTTTAACAGCTCAAGCATTTTTGTTGATGAGTCAACACCTGTTACTTTCCTGGTTTTAAGTGCTAACGGAAGCGTGATTGAACCTTCTCCACACCCCAAATCCAAAAGACTGTCATTTTCATCCAGTATCAGTTTGGAGAATAATGCATCGTGGTAATCATCCTTTTTTGCTCTTTTGTGAAAGCCTGCTGCTGCCTTGTCCCAGTCTTTTCCACGGTCTTTCTTTTGTTCTAGTTCACTGGCCCAAAATTCATCCCATCTTATTTCATTTGGATTTTCGATGCATTGTTTCATTTTCACACCTTTGTTTTCCCGCTTAAAACATTTTGAAAGTCTTCATAGTTCTCTTTAAGTAAACGTGGAATTTCCAGGTCATACGGGCAATTGTCAACACATGCATAGCATTCAATACAGTCCAGAGTTTTATCCATCATTTCCTGATATTCTTCAGTTAAGTATGGTTCTGCCGGAAATCTTCTAATCCATAAGCTCATTCTGGCACATAGGCTTATATTGATTTCTTCAGGACATGGCATACAGTATCCGCAGCCTCTGCAGAAGTCATCACCCAATTCTTTTTTATCTTTTTCAATTGCTTCTCTTAATTCATCATCTAAAACAGTATTTTCATCATATGATAGGAATTCATCAAGCTCTTCAAGTTTTTGAATTCCCCAGATAGGCAATACATTATCAAACTGATTCATGAATGCATATGATGCTTTTGAATTGGTAATTAATCCTCCTCCCATTCCTTTCATGGCTAAAAAACCAATATCCTGTTCACGGCATTTGTTAACTAGATTTATTTCTTGCTGGCCGCTTAAATAAGAAAATGGGTATTGGAGTGTTTCGTATAATCCTGATTCTATTGCTTCGTGAGCAAAGGTAATTTTATGGGTTGTTATTCCAATGTGTTTAATCAAGCCCTGTTCTTTTGCTTCAAGCATTGCTTTATATAAATCATCTTCACTTTTTGGACAAAATGAGATATTGTGGAATTGATACAAATCCAGATAGTCTGTTTTCATGCTTTTAAGAGATGTTTCTAATTGATTCCAAAATTCCTCCACTTCTTCGGCAGCGCCTTTGCTTGCAAGATAAATGTCTTCACGCACATCCTCGAAAGCATTGCCCAATTTGGTTTCACTGTCTGTGTAGAAATGTGCCGTGTCATAAAAGTCTATTCCATTTTCATATGCATGAAGCAGTATTTCAACCGAATCATCCATATTTCTTCTCTGGATTGGAAGTGCACCAAATCCATTTTTATTTACTTCTAAATTTGTTTTTCCAAGTCTCATTTTAAAAACCCATCATTTTTAATATTGCATACATTATAAAAATAATAATTAATAGTATGATTGCAGTTTTGGCTGAAAAGAATCTTGTCTGTTTGAATTCCTTATCTTCAACGTCACCGGTTTTCATGATTCTTTCCTTTTCAAATGAACATTTCTGATAAATGGCTTCTAAATCCTTTGGAAGCCTTCCATGTTCATTTAGCATATTGATTGTTTTATTCAGATATTTGACGGCTTCCTTATCATCACCTAATCTAACACAACAGAAAGCGGCCTTATGGTTGAAGTTGGTCAATAGTTCCAAGTCATCTACCTGTCTTTCATAGCTTATGCAGTGATTATATTGCTTTAGTGCAGTTTTATATTCTCCAAGCTCATATAATGCATCCCCTTTTGAGTTGTATGCAATCAGAGTTTCCTCATTTTCAAGGGATTTGTCCAGATATTCCAATGCCTTGTTGTTTTCACCGTTCTTTTGAAGCATTTGGCCTTTGTATAAATCTGATTTAGTGTCCCCACCGTAGCGCTTTTCATATTCATTGAGATTAGTCAGGGCATCATCATATTTTTTTGCCTGAATCAGCAGTTCAATTTTACCTATTTTAACTTCTTTTTTGGAAATCCTAGGTTTTTCGATAGATGAATATGATTTATATTTTTCTTCTACCTTATCCATATATTCCAGAGCTTCATCTATTTTGTTTTTATTAAATCTGGATAATGCTTTATCACATATGACATTAATGGAGCGTGGCTGTTTTTCCAGGTATTTGTCGAAATATTTTTCGCCGTAATCTCCATTATCATGGCTTTCATCATAATACTGATAATACAGGCCCTTCTCTTCCAAAGCTGGCAGGTAGTCTTCATCAATCAATAAGTCCAGAATAGTCAAATAATCTTCAACTTCGTCCTTTGAATGTCTTTTTTTAGATAGTTTAAATGCTTCCTTATAGTTTCCATCCTGAATGTATAGTTTTGCCGTATCAATAGCATCACTCATTTTTATCTACCCATAATTTTTTATCTTCCCCTTTTTTAAATAGCTACTCTCAGTTTTAATTTTGTTCTTTTTAATTAAAAACATTAAGTATTTTTATATCCTAAATTAAATATTATATTATAATGAAGAGTTCTGCTCTGATTACTTATTTTTATTAAAATTAATTGTGATGATTAAATGAATGATTTAGAAGAAATTGTATATAAGCATGCTTTATTGAATGCAGCTAAACACAAAGGAAATGCAAACCCTGGTGCTGTTATGGGCTCTATTATGGCAAACGAACCGGAGCTTAGAAGCAGAGCAAAGGAAATCGGACCTCTTGCAGGAAAAATTGTAGCTCAAGTCAATGCTTTGTCCAGCGAAGAGCAAGCAAGCGAAATGGAAAAATATAATGTTGAAGTTCAGGAAAAGAAGAAGGTTAAGGAAGAAGGACTTCAGGAACTCCCAGGAACTCATGAAAATATCGTTCTTCGTTTCGCTCCAAATCCTAGCGGACCATTGCATATCGGACACTCAAGAGCAGCAGTTCCAAATGCAGAATATGTAAAAAGACACAACGGTAAATTAATTTTAAGAATCGAAGATACTGATCCGAAAAGGGTCTACGAGGATGCTTATGAGATGATTCCTGAAGATTTAAAATGGTTGGGAATCAATCCTGATGAAATAGTTTATCAGTCTGACAGGTTTGATATTTATTATGATTATGCTCGCCAGCTAATTGAAAAGGGCGCAGCTTATATGTGTACCTGTGATGGTGCAGCATTTAAAGAGCTTAAAGATAACTGTAAAGCCTGCCCATGCAGGGACAATTCAGTAGAAGAAAACCTTGAATTGTGGGACAAATTTGATACAATGGATGCTGGTGAAGCTGTTTTAAGAGTAAAAACTGATATTAATCATAAAAATCCAGCTATTCGTGATTGGGTGGCAATGAGACTTGTCGATGAAATCCATCCACGTTTAGGCAATAAATACAGAATATACCCTATGATGAATTTCTCTGTTGCTGTAGATGACCATCTGATGGGTATGACTCATGTTTTAAGGGGAAAAGACCACTTGGCAAACAGTGAAAAACAGAAATACCTCTATGACCATATGGGATGGGATTTGCCTGAATTCATTCACTATGGCAGATTAAAAATGGAAGACATTGCATTAAGTACCTCAAAGGCACTTGAAGGTATAGAAAATGGTACCTATAGCGGATGGGATGATCCTAGACTTGGAACTTTAAGGGCTGTTGCAAGACGTGGAATCGACCCTAGAACCATTTACAATCTAATTACTGAAATCGGTGTTAAAATGGCGGATTCAGCTATCAGCTGGAAAAAGATTTATGGATTAAACCGTAATATGCTCGAGCCAATAGCCAACCGTTATTTCTTTGTGGAAGATCCTCAGCTAATTGAAGTTGAAAATTATAATGATGGTGAAGTTGTTGTGGAAAGGCCGCTTCATGCAGACCATATGGACAGGGGAAACAGATTACTTCCATTTAACGGAAGTGCTTATCTAGCCAAATCAGACATTGCTGACGGTATATTCAGATTGATGGATGCAGTAAATGTAGACATTAAAGGTGATGAAATCATATTTAATTCAACTTCCTTTGAAGATGCAAGGGATTTGAAAGCAAGAATAATTCAATGGGTTCCTGTTGATGATAATGTCAATGTTACTATAGTGATGGATGATGCGTCACTTAAGACAGGCCTCGGTGAAGCGGCATTACGTGATTTGAAAGTCGGAGATATTGTTCAGTTTGAAAGAATTGGATTTGCACGTTTGGATGAAATTAAAGATGATGAATTAATATTTTATTATGCACATAAATAAGGTGGATAAATGACATTATTTACTAACGGATTTGTTAATTTAAAAACTCCTGAGGGCTTTGATCCCATTCCAAATAAGGGAGATTTTGTTGAACTGTCATTGGTCAATACTAAAATACCGATGACCATAAAATTTTCAATTACTCCAACAATGACCGGACTTCCGGGTATTAAGGATGCAATGGAAGAGCAATTGGAAGCAAATCCGAATATAAATGTTGAAACTGCTGATTTTATTGCCATTAATGAGGATATTTATTATATGATAATATCCTCCATAAAGGCTGATGGAAAAGAAATTAAACGAAATGAATTCATGTTTGTAAAGGATGATAATTTATATTCCTTTGAATTCGTGTATCCTTATGCAGATGCAGAATTGGATGATTTTTATTTGAATATTATTCGTTCAATGGAAATTAAAAAGCCTAAATATGTAATATCTGATGAGGGCTATAAATTAAATGATGAATAGTCTTTTTGACTATTTAATTCTTTTTTTTTAAATAGATTGTACTTTATAAATATAAAATTAAAAAAATAGTGAGTTCGTGTCACGTCTTCAGCTTCCAAAAAAAGAAGTGAACTTTCAAGTGCATATGCATCTTGAAACTTCAATAATTCTGTCCAGAAATCGGACAGGCTTTTTGTTAAAGAAATTTTAACATGGTATTTTTAGATTTTCTAAATCTAAGATTGTTGTAGGTACTTTATTGTTACTGAAATCAGCACGTGGTAGAACTTCAGTTATTATCTCACCGACAACATCAATACCGAAACCAATTGCATTAAATAGAGTTTCTGAACCGACGGTAACTACTCCATTAACAACTTTGAAACATACACGACCTACTAAAGATGTTAAAGCTCCGGATATACCATCAAATGCACCTGCAATAACCATCATTAGTAAACAATTGTAGGTATTGAAATTATGATCCAAGAAAACTCCTTCTATAAGTTCTTCAGCGCCTGCAAGAATGCCTCCACCAATGAAACAGATAGCACCGGCAACTGCTTCACTGAAAAAATGGGCACAAACTAAAACCATAGCAACACATAATAGTACTTCAACACCTCTTATAACCCATCTAAGAACTTCACTAGGTGCGTCTGATGTGACCTTAAGGGTGTTTGTTAAAACGCCGTCATGTATAACAGATGAATTGCCAAGTATAATACATTTTGCATCTTCACCATAATTATAGATTTCTCTACCTTCATCCGCTTTTGAATCTATGAATGTACAATTACTTAATGTTATTTCACCAAAATCATTATAGATTGCTCCTCCATCATCTTCGGCAACGCTTTTTTTGAAAGTAATATTGTTTAACATCATAATGCCATAATGATTAAAGATAGCACCACCATCTTCTGCATTGCTATTGATGAAATTACATCTTTCGCCATAAATTAATCCTACATCGTTGTAAATCGCTCCACCATCACCATAAGCGGTATTGGATGTGAAATTACAATCTATGAGGCTTATGATTCCTTTTTCGTTATAAATTGCACCACCATGTTTTGCATAACCTCCTTCAAATGTGGAGTCTGATATTGTTATTAATCCTTCATCATTATAAATTGCACCACCATAATCATTCATTATCATATAATCTATTCTATTATTGTTAAAATGTGAATAACTAATGGATATTGAACCTTTATTAAGTATAGCGGTATTAAATCTACTGATAGTTAAGTTAATTATAGAACAAAATTGGCCTTGAACAATTTTAATAAAATTATATTCGTTTGAATCGGCATAGTTTTTTACACTGATTGTTGCACCATTTCCGAATATATAGATATTTTCCACATTTGGCATATATATTGCTCTTTGATTAATATTATAGGTTTTAGCTGATGTAAAGTTTAAAATTAAAAATTTCACATGCCCAATGCTGTCCATCTTATTTAAAAAGTTTCGATAATCAGTTTCAGTATCAATGTTTACACATGTGATTTCATCATTATGGTTTAAAACTAAGCAACTTGCTCCTAGGGAAGTATAGATGTTATTTCCATCATTAGTCTCAAGACTAGATTTTTTGCTGGAATAACCAGTATTTCCTTTGAATTCACAATCAACAAAAGTAGATTGACTTCCTTTTTCGTTATAAATTGCACCTCCATATTTTGCATAATTGCCTAAAAAAGAACAGTCTGCACATTTTAAAATACCCCAGTTTCTTATTGCCCCTCCATAATCTTCTTCAACTATATAATCGATTTTGTTATTTTTTAATACTAGATTTTTTATTTGACATGTTCCATAGTTGTATATAGCTGTATTAAAACCACTTATTGTGATATTATTCATCCATACAGTGTCACCTATATTAACATTTAAAAAGTGATTTTCATCATTTTTATTTGGATTACTAATAGCTATAATTGCCCCATTACCTCTAATAATGAGATTTTTCACATGACCCAATTTTATTAATTCGGATGACCATGGGGTAAATTCAAGTTTAAGATTATTTTTAAAATCTATAATTATCGCATCAAATTGACAGTTTTCGGTTGAAACTGATTTAGCTACTTTTTTAAAACTATCCAAATCAAAAACCTGTAGCATGCCTACATTAATGGTAGTGTTGTCTGCTAGCGTTAATATAAATGTATTGTTTGAAGTTTGGTTCATTTTGTATTCGCTAGATGCAACTATGTCAGTTACATTAATTAGATTGTCTACCTTGTTTTTATCATTTTCCGAGTTACTATTCTGTATAACAGTCAAATCAGCTATATGATTAGTGTGCGGCATTATATTTTCTTCTGAAGTCATATTATCCGTTGTTGAATTGATTTGTGTACTTGAAAAATCATCATAACTCAAACCACCAATATTTCGATAAGCCTCTATATCGACATGATCTCCAAGAAGATTTACATTATTTCCCATATTATCATTAACTTCACATGCATTTATTGATGAAACTGAAACCAATAAAATTGCAATTAGTATTAGGGTTAATGAAATATTTTTTATAAGATTCATGTTATCACCGTATTTTCCTTTCCATATTTTTCTTCTGTATTATGTCTTAAAGTCTCAAATTAATTAGACAGTTAATTTATCGCTATAAATCATTGACATTACTTTTAATCCCTCCGTATGAACTTCATTGGGATAAATTGAGCTTATATCAATATCACCATTTAAATCAAATAGATCTTCTATTAATTTTTCAATATTGTTTCCTTTAACACTATCAATAAATTTGGCAATAAAATTCTGATCAGCAGTTTTATCGCAATGAGTAATTATTGAGGTGTCATGGTTTGTCCATACATTGTTTACTATTGCAACTCCTCCTTCGCCAATACAGACATGATCACCTTTGCCATAT
>NZ_JAZTXC010000046.1:0-14343 GCF_045636185.1 Methanobrevibacter sp.
AAATATTAAAACTAGAGAATATACTACTGTATCTGAAGTCTCAGGTCCTTTGATGGTTGTTGAAGGAGTAGAAGGCGTTGGTTACAATGAAATTGTAGATATTGAAACACCTACTGGTGAAAAAAGAAGTGGACAAGTTCTCGAAGTAACTAAAGATGTTGCTGTTATTCAAGTTTTCGAAGGAACTAATGATTTAAACACTAAAGATACCAAAACCAGATTCACTGGTCAAACCGCAAAAATCGGTGTATCCAAAGACATGGTAGGTCGTATCTTTAACGGTATCGGTAAACCTATTGACGGTGGACCTGAAATTATTCCTGACGAAGAGTTAGATATTAATGGGGCTCCTATGAACCCTGCTTCTCGTGAATTCCCTGAAGAATTTATTCAAACTGGTATCTCTACCATTGACGGAATGAACACATTAGTAAGAGGACAAAAACTCCCTATTTTCTCTGGATCTGGTTTACCTCACAATGATTTAGCTGTTCAAATTGCAAGACAAGCTAAAGTATTAGGTGCAGACGATGAGTTTGCAGTAATTTTTGCTGCTATGGGTATTACAAACGAAGAAGCAAACTTCTTTATGAGAGACTTTGAACGTACTGGAGCTTTAGAAAAATTAACAGTATTCATGAACTTAGCAGACGACCCTGCTATTGAAAGAATCTTGACTCCAAAAATGGCTTTAACTACTGCGGAATATTATGCATTTACTTTAGGTATGCAAGTATTGGTTATCTTAACTGATATGACCAACTATTGTGAAGCATTAAGGGAAATTTCTGCAGCAAGAGAAGAAGTACCTGGAAGAAGAGGTTACCCTGGTTACATGTACACTGACCTTGCTGGTATTTATGAAAGGGCAGGACGTATTGATGGTAAAGAAGGTTCAATTACTCAAATGCCTATCTTAGTTATGCCTCAAGACGATATTACTCACCCTATTCCAGATTTAACTGGATATATTACTGAAGGACAAATTGTATTGAGTAGGGAAATCTCCAGGAAAGGTATTTATCCTCCTGTAGACGTACTTCCATCACTTTCTCGTTTGATGAGTGGTGGTATCGGTGGAGACAAAACTCGTGATGACCACAGTGGAGTATCTGACCAACTTTATTCTGCTTATGCAGAAGGTCGTGAATTGAGAGACTTAGTTGCGGTTGTAGGGGAAGAAGCTCTTACTGAAAGGGATCAAAAATTCTTGGAATTTGCACAAGCTTTCGAAGACAGATTCATCACTCAAAGTAAAGATGAAGACAGAACAATCTTTGAAACTTTAGATCTCGGTTGGGAGTTACTTAAAATCTTACCTAAAGCAGAACTCAAAAGGGTTAAAGAAGAATTTATCGAACAATACCTTCCAAAAGACTAAATTCATTTGTTTAAAACAGGTGATTAAATGGCACAAGATATTATTGATGGAATTAATCCAACAAGGATGGAGTTATTATCTCTTAAAAACAGGACTAAACTAGCTGTTAAAGGGCATGGTTTACTCAAAGAAAAAAGAGATGCTTTAATCAAAGAATTTTTTGATATCTTGGATCGTGTTAAAGGTATTCGTGAAAACGCAGAATTAAGTTTAAAAGAAGCTAATGATGCATTACTTGAAGCTCAAATTGCAATGGGTGATTTAGCTGTAAGAAAAGCTGCTTTATCAGTTAAAGAATCTATTGATGTTGAAATCAATTCAAGAAGTGTTATGGGTGTAGCTGTACCTGTAACTGATGTTAAAATGGAAGAAAGATCCATTGTTGACAGAGGTTATGGTTTTTCAGACACAACTATCCAATTAGACGAAGCTGCTAAAAAATTCGAGGAATCTCTCAAGTATTTAATTGAACTTGGTGAAGTAGAAAAAACTATTTTCCTATTAGCTGAGGAAATTGAAGCTAC
The DNA here is from genome assembly GCF_045636185.1 of Methanobrevibacter sp. GTDB lineage: Archaea > Methanobacteriota > Methanobacteria > Methanobacteriales > Methanobacteriaceae > Methanocatella. The sequence continues at coordinate 1,906 of NZ_JAZTXC010000046.1, forward strand.
AAAACGTAGAGTAAATGCTTTAGAACATATTATGATTCCAAGATTCGAAAATACTGAAAAGTATATTGATATGAGACTCCAAGAAATGGAAAGGGAAAACTTTGTTCGTTTGAAAATGATTAGGTCTACTATCGAAAAGAATGAAAAAGCTCAAAAAGCTGCTGAAGAGGCCTCAGAATAAGATTTTTCTTATTCTTTTTCATTTTCTTATTTTTTTTATTTTTAAATATTTTTTTGTTTTATTTGTTATGGTGTAAAAATGAGAAGAGATCCGATTGACCAATTTATGAAAGATCCGGAGAATAAGGCCAAATTATTTGTCTGGGCAACTTATGCAATGATTGCAACTACCTTTTTAATTACAATAGGATCTATATTATTTATATTATATCTGCTTGGTGTTTTTTAACTTCCTGATTTACAATTGAAGAGCTATTTTCAACTTTTTTATATAAGTTATCAAAATCAGCATCCTTATCTATTATTGTAAGCAATGGCTCTGATTTTTCAGTTATCGTGCCGATATGAGGCAGATCATAAATATTATCCAGACCTATTTTTGAATATTTGTTTCGGCATGGTGAATAAATAATTTTTTTATATGAATAATATTTGGCTTTTGGAATTTCTACACTTTCATTCAGACAGCTTTTAATGTGTGCATCCAGCATGTTTATTCCAAGAGATTTCTCTACACATTCGAATGTTCCCTGTATTCTGGGATTGACCTCTATCACATATAATCCTTTTTCATTTAGAATATAGTCAACACCGTTGGAACCTATCAAATCGAATTTATGGGCTAAATGCTGTGATGTTTCAATCATTTCATCGTTTATTTTATCTATGTCTTTAACATCAGCCAATATGCTTTCATCTGTCAAAGGCATGATATTTCCAATATATATGAAGCTATTGTTATTTTCAAAATCATTCTCCGTAAGCAGTCTGGAGTTCATTATGGTTTTTTTATAATCTTTACTTCCAAGTATTGATGAGCTCAGATTTATCCCTTCAACATATTCCTGAAAGATAAATTTTTCACCATCATTTAATTGAATACAGCTATCATTATTTAAAAGATTTATGTTATAACCACCAGATCCTTTAAGAGGTTTTACAATATATTTAACATTAGGTTTATTTCTACTAATTTCAATTGCTTCATCTACATCTTTCATTAAAAAAGTTTCAGGAACTTTAAATTCATCTTTTATTTTTTTATAAAATCTAAACTTATCCTCAATTTCTGATGGATTCCGGTTTCCTAGAATCTTCTTTTGATCTTTTTTTGCAAAATCATTTGGTGAGATTCCAGAAATTGGAATAATGTAGTCTGCTTCATCAATGTAATCTTTAGATATTTCTAAAATTCTTGAACTGTCAAATTCATCTTCAAAAACCCCAGAACTTTCATTGTCCTTTTCCTCTAAAATTATTTTCTGGTTTTTTATTGTTGGTGTATCTGATGTTGAAAAATAGCTGGTTGAAAAAATTTCATAATCTAGTTTTAATGCACTGTTAAGCATACTTCTTGTATTAATTCCAATAAGCAGTAGCTTTTCCATATAAAAGTCTCGTAAAAAAAGTTATTTGAATAGTCCCGAGCGGAGTCGAACCGCCGTCTCCGGGTCCAAAGCCTAGAAGGATTACCACTACCCTACGGGACTATGTTGCAATATAACAACATTTTAATATATATTTTAGGTAGTATTTAAATGTATCGTTTTATTTTAATTTTTTGTAAAATAAGCATTCATCTGTCCATTTACAACCATTACAGACATTTTCAACACTTTTCAATGAATTAAATTTGGAAGAGACTTCATCGAATAGGTCTATTGAATTATGTTCCTTGCTGGAATTTAGTTTAGATAAGACTTCATTGTCCATTTTTACAATAATACTGTTTTGCATTTCATTTTCACACATATTATTATTTAAATTGGGACATGCAGAACAAATGTCATCAGGTTCATTGGTTAATGAAATAATGCAGTCTTTTGATTTTCTCAATTCGTTAATGCGAGTCATATTTGAGACAAAGTCTTCGCTATATCCATAGCCCTGAAAACCTTGAAGACATAACAAATGATGGCCTCTCAATTTAATTTTCATATAAATCTAAAAAAATAGTAAAAAAGGTTAAGATTAACCTTTTATTCTTTTGGCAAGCAAACTTTTGATACTCCTGCAGTAATAGCAATTTTAACAAGGTCTCCAAAGACAAATGGAATGAGACCCATCATCAATAATTCTACAACTCCTAAAACAGTACCTTGAGTTAAGTAGAACCATAATGCTAATCCTAAAAGACCAGGAATATAAATTAATGCAAAGTTAGCTACACCGATAACTGCAAACATACGAGTGAAATTACGTGCGTCAGTGTATTTTTCAGTAATGTATCCTATGAAGTATGATGCAATTAAAAATCCAACAAAATATCCGCCGGTAGATCCAAGTACTGTTTCTATTCCGCCGGTCATTCCTCCAAACCATGGGATGAATGCAATTCCTAGAACAATGTACATTATCTGGCTTAAGCATCCATATTTTTTACCAAGGAATAATCCAGAACATAATACTGCCAATGTTTGTGCTGTAATTGGAACTGGGGTCCATGGGAGAGGAATAATGATTTGAGCCATTAAACCAGTAATACAAGCCATTAAAAATGAAAAGACTATTTTTGTTATTGTACTGGATTCATTGAATCTTTCAAAAATATTCTTTCTAGCCGCATAATAATTTTCAATGTTTATATTCATTAAATTTCCTCCTTATTTAATTTCCTTATTAATATTTGTTAGTATTAATATTTATAATTTATAGTGATATTAATTGTAGGTAGAATGGTGTTTGTTTGAAAAAAATAGTAAATGAGGATTAAAAATCCTCTCTAATTGAATAATTTATTCAATTGTAATAATTTTTAAGTTATGTGGTTTTTTAACAATGTTTGCTTTGAAAGCAACAAGTTTTTTAATTCCTTTTTGGGAAGCAACATCAACCAGTCTTTGGCTAATGATTCCATCAAATATTACTGTATTGGCGGTTCCATCAATATTTTTTATTTCTTCGTAAATATTTTCAATTGAAACCTCTTTAGTCATGTTCAATGCTTCATCCAATATTGCTCCGCATCCGGTGCCTTCAAATTCTTTTAACATATCTTTCATTAGGCTGACTTCATCATCTTCAACTTCAGGTTCTTTGTTGAATTTTTGATTTTGCCTTTTGTTATGATTTTTATTGGATTTATAATTGGAATTATTGTTATTTGATTCTGAAAGAATGTTGTGGTTTGCTAAAAATTGTGCAGTAGGAACTTTATCTCTAAGTGCAACAAGCACTTCATCTTTTTCTAAGTCTTCAACTTCTTTTCCTTGAGGAGCACGGGTAATGTAGTCAACCTCACCAATTTGTAAAAGTTCTTTTAAGATTAATTCTCCACCACGGTCACCGTCTACAAATGCAGTGGTGGTTCTTTTTTTACTTAACTCTCCAATTGATTGTGGAACGCTTACTCCTTCAACAGCAACAGTATTTTTAATACCGTATTTAAGTAAGTTCAAGACATCGCTACGTCCTTCAACGACAATGATAGCATCTGAAGTGTGTATGCTTGGGCCTGCAGGTAATCTGTCATCTCCATATTCGGAAATTTCATGAACACGCATAGCTTCCCTTACTTCTTCAATCATTTTCATGCTGGCCGGACCAACACTTTCAACCATGTTTTTATAGATTTCTTTGGCACGGTTTACTACTTGTTCTCTTTTAACGGCACGAACATCTTCAACTTTTAAAGTTTGGATTTCTGCTTCACAAGGTCCAACACGATTGATTGTTTCTAATGATGCTGCAAGAATAGCAGTTTCAACTCTGTCTAAACTTGAAGGAATTACAATATCTCCTTTTGCTCTTCCGCTGTTAGAATGAATATTGACTTGGATCCTACCTATTCTACCAGTTCTTTGTAGTTCTCTTAAATCTAAATCGTTACTTAATAAACCTTCAGTCTGTCCGAATACTGCTCCGACAACATCAGGTTTTTCTACAATACCATTTGCAGTAATCTGCGCATGGATTAAATATTTTGTTGTAGTTAATTCTTCGCCTTTTCCCATTTTTAAGCCCCCTAGCTTAGTAATCGGGTTAATTTATATTTTTCTAAAAATTATAATTATTTTTAGGCAATAAATAAATTATACGATAAACATGTTTTTTAAATCTATCATACACTAAAAAGAGTAAAAAGTACAAATGAAAATTTAATTATTTAGGTCTAATTTGGTCTTATAGCAATTTAATTTTGTTAATTTTCATATTTTTTCTTTTAAATCCTTTTTATAATTAAATTTTCTCCTTTTTTTGTTAATCAAATGTTAATAAATGAATTAATAATAATGAATAAATGAACTTTTTAGCATATAATAAATAAGTATTGTTCAAATACTACAATTAATGATTTGGTTAAACTAATATATAAAATATTGTTTATAGAAATTTTTTTATTATTGGCATTACATATAGTATCATTGAAAACATATGGTGATTAAATGTCAATAAGACCTCAAGATTTACTGCATAACAAAAAAGATTTAAGTAAAATAAAAGAATTTGAAGACATATCTCTAGAAAATATTACAATTGATGACTTAATTTTTAATGGCAAAAACTATGATGCATTCATTAATTTAAATTCATTTTTAAATCAGATTTCCAGTTGTCAAATTTCAGATGCATTCAATGAAATAGCCCACAGATCTGGAGTACTTTATAATTTGAAATCCATTAACAATTTAAAAACTTGGGGTAAAATCACAACAGTCAAGACAGATAGCGATGACTGGGGTACCATTACTCTTGCTATTGATGAAGCCGATGAGGGTGATGTCTTGTTAGTTGACACAGGAGATATGGATGCTGCAATATGGGGTGAATTAGCTTCCACCTGCGCTAAAAACAATGGTGTTAAAGCAACTTTGGTTTATGGTTGTGTACGTGATTTGGATGCACTTTTATATATGGATTATCCTATTTTCGCTTGTGGATTCCGTCCTAATGCTGGCAAGGCTTTAGGTTTAGGTAAAATTAATGTTGATTTGCTTTTAGAATCAATGGAAATATCTGCAGGTGACTTTTTATATGGTGATGAGACTGGTGTTGTCGTTATACCTAAGGAATTTTTCGTGGATGTCATGAATAAAACATTTGAGATAAAACTTAAGGAGAAAAAAATCACTGACATGTTAAATTCAGGAATGTCATTATCTCATGTTGTAGGATTGAGATGAAAATATAAAATTATTTAAATAACTAATTTATCTATATATAAGTATATCGATAACTTTATATACTTGAGTACTCTAAATATAAAAACGATACAGATTTAATTTTTAGTTTGATTCTATGAAATTTTTAGGAAATAGTTTGCATATAGCAAACTCTGGCAAATTAATAGCAAGGTCCTCCCAAACACCAACTAGTGGTGGGATTGTTTATGATAGTAATAAAAATAAAATTGGGAAGGTAAGCTATGTTTTTGGACCTACTAAACAGCCATATATTTCAATTCGTCTATTCAGGTCAGCAAATTTGGATGAAATTAGAAGAAATTGTGGTGAAGATCTGTTCGTATCAAAACCAAAATCTAAAAAACATAAAAAAAGGAGGATGAAACCACGTCAGAAGAAGTAAATCAACCACCTAAACGTAGAAAAAGATCTGATAGGGCAGCAAGAGGCAATGAAGGTGAAACTAAAACTGCTGTTTGTCCAGAATGTGGTTCTAAAGAATTAATTGGGGATTATGAAAGAGCAGAAGTTGTTTGTTCTCATTGTGGATTAGTAATTGATGAAAATTTAGTTGATATGGGTCCTGAATGGAGAGCATTTGACCATGAGCAAAGAGATAAACGTACAAGGGTCGGAGCTCCAATAACATACACTATTCACGATAAAGGTTTAAGTACCATGATTGATTGGAGGAATAAGGATATTTACGGTCGTGATATTCCTGCAAGAAACCGTGCTCAATGGTACAGACTAAGAAAATGGCAAAGAAAAATCAGAATTTCTGGTGCAACTGAACGTAACCTAGCATTTGCATTGTCAGAACTGGACAGAGATTCATCAAGACTGGGGCTTCCAAGAAGTGTAAGAGAAGCAGCATCAGTAATCTACAGAAGCGCTGTAGATAATAAGCTCATCCGTGGAAGAAGTATTGAAGGTGTAGTGGCAGCTTCATTATATGCTGCATGCAGACAATGTAATGTTCCACGTACATTAGATGAGATTGCTGAGGTTTCAAGAGTAACTAAAAAAGAAGTTGGTAGGACTTACAGATTCCTTACAAGAGAATTGAATATTAAATTGCCACCAACATCTCCTGTAGATTATGTTCCTAGATTCGCAAGTGAATTAGGTTTATCTGGTGAAGCTCAATCTAAAGCTATTGAGATAATTGAAAAAGCAATGGAAAAAGGATTGACTTCAGGTAGAGGACCAACCGGTGTAGCGGCTGCTGCATTATACATTGCATCTGTTTTACTCGGTGAGAGAAAAACCCAAAGGGATGTAGCAGAAATTGCTGGTGTTACTGAAGTAACTATCAGAAATAGATATAAAGAACTAACTGAACAGTTAGATATGGGTGTAACTTTATAAGTTCACCTAAAACTTATTTTTTTTTAATGGGAATATTTTTCAATACGATATTCTAATTCACGTATTATTCCATCGTTATTGTATCTCTTAACATTATTTAACTTATTTTGATATTTGTCCAGTCTTTTCAAGAATGAGCGGAGTTTTTTAATGCTCATAGTTTCATGATATTCGCCGTAACCTAATTTTTGAACATAAAATCCGTTTAATGTCTGTTCAAAGTTTCCGATAGCAGGAACACTGTATATAGGTTTTTTAAGTGTAATGGCTTCGGATATGAATGTAAATCCACCATTACATACAACAGCCTTTGCACTTGCCAAATCATCATAAAATTCATCTTCATTGAAACGTTTGAATGTTAGATTTTCATAGACTTTGTCTTTATTGAAACCGTAGACAATAAAGTTTTCATCAATGTATTTTAAGCGTTGAACAAGTTTCTTACTTTCTTTACTTGTTTGATAAACTATTATGTGATCTCCTGTTGTTGGCTTTAGGTTATATATTTCTTCACGAATTACTGGTGGGTAAATTACTGCATTTTTCCCAGATCGGACTTTTGGGAAGAAAAAACTTGTTAAAATATGGAATTTTGGTCTTACGACATATCCTTTTATTACTCCTTTTGCTTTAAGCATTTCTGGTTGATGATGTGGGGGATAATCAATTTTTGCCTGGGTAATCATATGGATATTATCTAATGTTATTAATGGAATCTGGAGAAGCTTGGATACTATTGTTGCATACATTTCAAAATCAGTAACAATTACATTTGGGGATAATTTTCTGGCCTTTTTGTAGAGTTCCTCATAACCTACTTTAATGTTGGTCGGATTTCTTTTTATTGCACTGATTAATGTTTGTGTGTTACTAACTTTATTATTAATATAGACAGTATTAAATCCTCCAATTTCATAAACGTGATCAAATTTTTCATTTAAATATTCATATGCTCTGTCATGTGAGAACACATAAACATCATATTTTTCTTTAATCCTGTCGATTATGACTCCTGATCTTATTGCATGACCCATTCCTTCACCGCAAACACAATAAAATACAATTTTTCTCTTTCTATTTTTTTGGAATTTCGTTCTTTTAAAATAAGATTTGGCTGTGTTTACTTTTTCAACGGATTTGTCATAATTTTCAAACATTTTAGTTATTCTCTCGGATTCTATGGAAAATTCATCTAACTTTTCTTTACTCATATGTTCTTTTCCATGTTCAAAACCATAATCCAGATCTTCGGCATCAGTCCTTTTTCCCATTAAATCATTAAATGTACTTTTTCCATATTGGCGTATTAATCTTTGAAATCCTTCTTCTTCAAGTCTTCTTGTTGATACACCTATTCTTGGCTTTCTAAGTACTTTAAATCGTTCAACCTTCCCCAAACGGGTGATGTATTCACTATCCTCACCGAATGTTAACTCTTCATTAAATCCTCCACATTTTTCATGGAGTTCTCTTTTAACAAGGATTCCATAACATCCTGCTCCATGAGGTTTGATTTTTTCAATACCAATCATAAATTGATTAGCGAGATAATGGGTTAGCTGATCTTCTGATTTTTTAGATAATGGTTTCATTTGTGTAATTGCAATTCCAAGTCTTTCCATTTTAAATTCATATATTGCATCCCTAAGATAATCGTCAGTAAGTTCCAAATCAGAATCTAAAAACAGTAAAATGTCTCCTTTAGCTATTTTAGCACCATTATTCCGACCAACTCCAGGCATGCCTCCTTCGGTAATGATACAACCATATGATTCAGCTATTTCTTGAGTTTTGTCTGTAGAATTTGCATCGGCAATAATTATTTCATAATCTTCGAAATTCTGTTTTTTTATGCTGTCCAAAAGGATAGGCAAATATTCCTCTTCATTATATGTCGGTATAATAATACTTAAAATCATACAATTTAATATTTTATTTTAATATTTTATAAAAATTTAGTTTTTCAAAGTGCGGTATAAATTGGTAATTGAATGGTTAGGTTCCAAATATGAAAAAGTATTCCAAGACACGGTATAATAGTCACATCTATTGTTTAGGGGTCTTTTCAAATCATTCAATAGTTTCATTTCATTATAATTGGAATCTATAATATAAACTGTCTTATTCTTATCATGTGTCACATTCTTTATTGGAAAATCATTTAATTCGATGTTATCTGCAGGATTTGCAACATCCACTTCATAGTAATCGGTATTTGCTCCAATAATGGCTATTGAAAATCTTAGGATTATTATTAATGCAGCAACAATATATGGCAGATATCTCTTTATTAAAACTTTTATCAAATCAGTCTTGCTTTTAAATGGAGGTATAATTTTACATCTGTCGCATACCTTTTCTCTTTTGATAATGTAGTCAACAATTTGTTCTATGCATATGTCATTTCTTTCAATTAAAAACACTCCAAATATTCCAATTATTGCAGGGGTTGAGAATAATCCCCCATCCAATGCTCCAATCAATAAGCAGCATCCAAAAAATGAAAGTAAGAATGTTTGAACAAATCTTTTATTTCTAATAGCCAATAATAGTGTAATGAATGTTATTGGCAGGAGTATAATTATTATTTTTGCAATACTTGGAATGTATTGATATAGGCCTACACCAGTATTGATTTTACTTTCAATAAAAGGTCCTATTAAATTAGTTATAACCTCTCCAAAAATGGACTTTAATAGGTGGGTATGCAAAATGCTTGTTGATGAAATGCTTTTTCCCATAGTCATGAAAATAGTGTTGAGGCCGATTCCCATCTGGTATCTAAATAGGACTTCCAGAAGTATCCCTGCAATCAAAGTGATTGAACCTAAGACAATGGTAAGTTTTAAATATTTGTTTGAATCAATTTTCAAGTCTTTAAATAACTGTGAGGATATTAGCAAGAATCCCATCAATCCAAAAAATATTATGTCCTTTCCTTTAGAAGATCCCATTAAAAATAAATGTGTTATTGGGTGTATTATTGGATTTAAAATATTGCTTATAAAAATCATGCCGGCAATTATTATAAATAGGATACCAACTAATATAGTCTTGTTTATCTTCATTAAGATTAGTTATTTGAATTAATTATTTAAATTATTTACTAAAGGATATTATCATGTTTGCAATTGAATATTATATAGGTTTAATTTTGATTGGTATTGTTGCAGGTTTTGCTTCAGGCCTTTTAGGTGTTGGAGGAGGGTTTTTAATAGTTCCTTTCCAATATTTCCTTTTAAAATATATTGGAGTTGAGCCTGATGTTGCTATGCTGATTTCACTTGGAACCAGTTTGGCTATCATTATCCCAACTGCTACGAGTGGTGCTTACAAGCATTCTCAAAAATTAGATAATATCGTGGGTCCTGGAGTTAAATTGGGTATTTTTGGTATTATCGGAAGTTTTATGGGAGGTTTTGTAGCTTCGGCATTGCCTTCAAGAATTTTAGAAATAATTTTTGGACTCTTATTATTATTCATAGCTATTAGAAATTTACTTTCAAGGGATAAAAAGGAAAAAGAAGCTAAATTCGATTTTAATTTTATAGCAATCATGCTAACAGGTCTTTTTGTAGGATTTTTCTCAGGTTTGCTGGGTATTGGTGGAGGTATATTTTTAATAGTAATTCTGACAATGCTATTGGGATTTCCAATGATTCGGGCTATTGGTACTTCATCAGTATTCATTTCTCTAACGGCCATTGGTGGAACGATATCCTATATTATTTCAGGTTGGGGAATCAATCCATTCCCATACTCCTTAGGTTATGTTAGCATAATTAATTTTTTGTTGATTGCTTGTTTTTCAGTGCCTTTAGCACAAGTTGGTGCGAAATATGCTCATAAGTTACCTGAAAAACGTTTAAAACAAGTGTTTGGTGTGGTTGTACTGTACATTGCTCTTAAGATGTTAGGGGTTTTCCCGTGATTTTAATTCCCATTCCACTGGCTATTATTTGAAAACAGGATCCTCCAAGGCCATTTAGAATGTAATTTATTTCTAAATCGATTACACCATTGCCTCCGGCTTTTTTTATTTCTTCAGATAATCTGATTAGGCATGCATCTTTGCCTTCTTTCAATTCATTTAAATGCTTTTTTTCAACATTTTCTGGAGACAAATGCAGCAAATGAGTATTACGTTCAAGTATTGCTGTAGAATAAAAATAACCTAAATTGTCATATTCGATTTTTGGATTATTGTTTGTCATAAAAACAAAATCAAGGGAATTAATTTTTTTATTGCTTCCGGCATCATCAAATGGTTCAATTATTTCTTCTTGTTTTTCTTCTTTTCCAAAAAGTTTTCTTATATAGTTATCTATTGTATCAGTTAATTTCTTGAAAAAGCCTGTAAGATAGGATAGCATTGAAATGATAACTACAATTCCAAAGTAATTAATAAATGTTGGAATGGCTGCCTGGATAATAATTATTATTGAACCGAAAGTGATAATATTATATCCCAGTGTAGGATTTGCGATAATAAAACCGTAAACTACCGTTACTAAAAATAAGATAAAAGCGCTAATTGCCCCAATACTTTCTCCAATTAATCTCTGGGCAAGAATAGTTTCAACATATCCTGCAACTAATGGCGCAAATATCAGACCTAAATTCCATCCAAAAATAGCAATATTATAATATAAAAATACATAATAAGTTATAACGCCTGCTGCTGTTCCTACTACAATGGAATTAAAAGCTTTTTGTGAGTTTGCTATTCTTTCTTTATCTATTTTCATTTTTCTTCATATAATATTGCAGTACCATAAGCTGTAATTAAAATTGTATTTCCCATGGTACCACCAAGATTGTCATAAGAAATTTTTAGACCGATAATTGCATTTGCGTTTAACTGTTCTGCTTTTTCTATCATACTTTGGAGAGCAATGTCACGAGCTTTTTTAATTTCTTCTTCATAACTTGATGTTCTACCGCCTACAACATCACGGACACCAGAAAATAAATCTTTATAGATATTAGCACCAATTAATGCTTCTCCAGTAACTATGCCTTTATACTCTTTAACAAATCTATTTTCCAGTGTATTTGCTGATGTTATTATCATTTTATCACATCTACTTGAAGAATGTTATAAATGCCCAAACAATTATGAATATTACTATAAGGATATATAATATAATTCTGCTTCTTTTTGTTTGGTTTAATCTTGCATCCCATACTTTTTGACAGTCGGGGGAGCATACGAGTTCATCTAATGGAATTGGAGTTCCACATATTGGACAATGTTTATGAGGTTCTACTGCCATATTTATCACCTTTTTCATATTTTAAAAAATTCTTTTGTATTTGCAGTTACCTGCAATGCAAGTTCTTCTGCATCCATACCCATACAAATTGCAATTGTTTTGAGTATGTGAGGCAAATATTTTGGTTCATTTCTATTCTTTTTAGGTTTTTTATCAAAGTTTTTAGGTATTAAAAACGGTGCATCTGTTTCAATCATTAATTTTTCTGGAGGAATTACACTTACTGTCTCTTGTAAATCTCTTCCCCTTTTCATGTCACAAATCCATCCAGTAACACCTATATAACAGCCTAAATCAATATAGTTTTGAGCTTCTTGTTTTGTTCCAGTAAAACAATGAACAACACTTTTTTCAATTACTTCATCATGTCTACTCAATATTTTATATAAATCTTCATGAGCTTCTCTTTCATGTAAAAATAAAGGCATTTTAAGTTTTTCAGCAAGTTCAACCTGTGCTTCAAACCATTTTCTTTGTAAATCTTG